>JALAGK010000137.1 GCA_022712475.1 Enterobacteriaceae bacterium | reverse complement strand
CGCGCATAGTTGTCCAGCGTGAAGACCATACTGACAAAATGTGCATCATCGCGGGTCAGGAAGCTGGTCACGATAATCATCAGGTTTGGCAGGAACACAAACAGCACCAGCCAACCGACAATGGTGGCAATTACCACATTCTGGAATTTACGCGAGCTCTTCATCGGCCAGTACAACCTCCCAGCTTTCAACCCAGGTCACCGCCATTTTTTGATTCAGGGAATGGTCGAAATCCGGGTCATCTTCGTTGAAGAATTCGCTTACCATCACCATCTTGCCGTTTTCAAGTTCGACGGTGGACTCCAGCGTCATGCCTTTATAGTTGCGCTCACGCACGTAGCCGATGAAGCCGTCTACCTCACGTGCATCGTTGATTTCCTCCACGCGCACATCTTCCGGGCGCAGCAATACTTTCAGCCGCTGGCCGGGCGTAACCGGAAAATTGACGTAGATGTTGCACTCATGGCCTTCAACATTAGCGCGCACGCGTTGCTCGTCTTCACGCTCAATGACTACGGCATCAAAAATATTGATTTCACCTATGAAGCTTGCCACAAACAGATTGCGCGGCTATTCATAGATTTCTCGCGGTGAGCCGTCTTGCTCAATTTTGCCATCACGCATGACCACAATGCGGTCTGACATGGTCAGTGCTTCTTCCTGGTCATGGGTGACAAACACAAACGTGATGCCAAGTTTACGCTGCAGCGCCTTAAGCTCGTTTTGCATCTGTTTGCGTAGTTTGTAATCAAGTGCAGAAAGCGATTCATCTAGCAGTAACAGGCGCGGTTTATTGACTACTGCACGGGCAATAGCAACGCGCTGCTGTTGACCACCGGAGAGCTGATGTGGGCTGCGCTGGGCGAACGCTTCCAGTTGCACCATCTTTAGTGCTTCCTCCACGCGCGGCGTAATTTCTGCCGCCGGACATTTTTGCATTCGCAGGCCGAAAGCGACGTTTTCAAACACCGTCATATGGGGAAACAGGGCGTAGCTCTGGAAAACGGTATTCACGTGGCGGTGTTCTGCCGGAACCTCAGTGATATCCCGATCTTCAAGAATAATGGTCCCGGCATCCACATTTTCCAGCCCGGCGATAAGACGCAAAACGGTGGTTTTACCGCAGCCGGAAGGCCCAAGCAGCGTCAGAAATTCGCCGTTGTTTATCGTCAGGGAAAGGTTGGAGATAACGCTTTTGCCGTCAAAACTTTTGCCGATTTCCGACAGTTGCACCAGCGGTGAAAGTGAACGTCTCGTTGTATTCAATTTCTTACTCGGTCCCGTATTGGCGCGCCGGCGGGCACCGACGCAGGGTGTGTAGTTAACCCTCTCAGGTTGACGCGATCAGATGGTAACCCCAGGTGCAAAACGTTGCGCTCCCGCAGGTTAAGGGCTGGCATTCTACGGCAAACAACCGGGATCGCCAATGCTAACGGGCCATTATGGAGACATCAACGCGTGTTCTGGCTACGTTTAAAACAGGATCGTGCTCAATAACCCTAATTGTATGTAGGGATCACGTTTGCAGGATGAATATTTTTTACGATGCAAGCGTAAAAGTGACCTGACGCAATATTTGTTGCAGAGTGGTTACTGATAATGTGTATCAGTTATATGAGGGCGGACGCATGGATAAATTACTGGAAAGGTTTTTGCACTATGTCTCCCTGGATACACAGTCCAGGCCTGGCGTGAAACAGGTGCCCAGCACCGAAGGCCAGTGGAAGCTGCTGCGACTGCTACAGACGCAGATGGAGGCGCTGGGGCTTACTGATATCACGCTCAGTGAGCGTGGTACATTGATGGGTACACTACCTTCAAACGTCAGTACGCCTGTACCGACGATTGGCTTTATTTCGCATGTCGATACCTCACCGGATTTTACTGCTAAAAACGTCAATCCGCAGATTGTGGAGAACTACCGGGGCGGTGACATTGCGCTCGGCATCGGCGATGAGGTGCTCTCACCGGTGATGTTCCCGGTACTACATCAGCTGTTAGGGCAGACATTGATTACCACCGACGGTAAAACGTTGCTGGGTGCGGATGATAAAGCCGGGGTGGCGGAAATCATGACCGCGCTTGCCACACTTAAGGCAAAGAATGTGCCGCACGGTGATATTCGAGTGGCGTTCACGCCTGATGAAGAAGTGGGTAAGGGCGCGCAATATTTTGACGTGGCGGCCTTTGGTGCCGAGTGGGCCTATACCGTAGACGGCGGCGGCGTGGGTGAGCTGGAGTGTGAAAACTTTAATGCCGCCTCGGTAACCATCAAAATCGTTGGCAATAACGTACACCCGGGTACGGCAAAAGGCGTAATGGTAAATGCCTTGTCGCTTGCAACGCGTATACACGCCGAGGTTCCCGCGCAGGAAAGTCCCGAATGTACCGAAGGCTACGAAGGTTTTTATCACCTCACCAGTATTAAGGGCACGGTAGAGCGCGCCGAGATGCACTACATTATTCGCGACTTTGATCGCGAACAGTTTGAAGCACGCAAGCGTACCATTATGGATATTGCTAAACGGGTCGGAAAAGGGCTGCATCCGGATTGCTACATTGAACTTATCTTTGATGACAGTTATTACAATATGCGCGAAAAAGTCGCGGCGCATCCGCACATCGTCGAGCTGGCGCAGCAGGCTATGCGTGACTGCGGGATTGAACCTGATATGAAGCCGATTCGCGGCGGAACGGATGGCGCGCAGTTATCGTTTATGGGATTGCCATGCCCGAACATTTTTACCGGCGGCTACAATTACCACGGCAAGCATGAGTTTGTGACGCTGGAAGGAATGGAGAAAGCGGTACAGGTGATTATGCGCATTGCTGAACTGACGCTCATACGTGCGAAGCTTATCAGGAATTAACTGCAGGTCAGTCAACGCGGTCTGGAGCGCGGGTTTCCCGGCTCCGGACTGCTCTACGTGTGAGTGAAAAATGCGCAATGCAGGCGTGCCTTACCCTTCACCGCTTCCTCTGTGTACATTCTGTTAATCAGCGATAACTTATATAATACGGTGCCTCTAAGGGGTTAACGGTATATAGCCGCTAACCGGAATACTGCTGTCATTTCTCAAGCTAAAAAATACAGAATAAAAAACCACAATATTCCGTCAACGAGAATTTTTTTAACGACTCCTCGCTTTTTTTTGCTGCCATATTTTACAGGCAAACGTAGAGGAGAGATAAAATGAAATTAGCGATAAAAATACTGTACGCCGTTATGCTCTGGCTCAGTGTTGCACAATATGCATCTGCTTGTGTCTCAGCAGGATATAGTCATACGTGTAATAAAGATTGCTCTTCATGGTCAGGTGTCTGGTATGGCCTGTGCATCTGGGGAGCCGTCAATCCTGCTTCAGTACATAAATAGATGTGCTGAACGTCATGGTATTTATCTCACCGATATAGACGGGGGTTATAGGGTCATTCGACCTCAGGCTGGAGAATAACCCACGGGCTATGCTGTGCGGTGAGAGTATGACGGCAATAAATAATAAAAGGTCGACCAGAAATATCTGGCCGACCTTTTAAACATTGCAGGCAGAATAATGTCATTCCACCTACAAAAGAAAGTGCCAAATTGGCTTAGTCGGTAAAGTACCAGTAACCGCTGTTAACCAGCGCCGCCAGGGTTGCCAGGAAGGATGGATCATCCAGCGCATCGCCAAAGTGATGCGCCTGTAGCTGTACGTTATCCGCCAGCGCATTCAGTGCCGGGCGATGTGGGCTTTCCACTTTCTCGCCGTTGACGAAAATGTCTTCACCAATGCGCAGCACGCGAAGTCCGCCGAGGCGTGTCAGTGTGTCGCCCTGGGAGAGGGCATCGTAGATTTCATCTGGCTGATACGGTGGTTCTGCCGGTGCAACGTCCAGTTCGTGACGTGACTGGGTAATAAACTCGCCGAACCACTCGCGGAACTGGACCGGTTCGTTAATCAGTTCCAGCATCATCTCGCGTACTCGTTCGAGTTCCGGCGCCAGAATGTCAGCCGGATTATCACGCGCTGGTACATCCGGGTCAGCGTAGCGGCGGCTGCCTAATTCACGACTCAGTACAAAGTCGGCAAAGCCGCTAATCAGC
Source organism: Enterobacteriaceae bacterium (assembly GCA_022712475.1). GTDB lineage: Bacteria > Pseudomonadota > Gammaproteobacteria > Enterobacterales > Enterobacteriaceae > Tenebrionibacter. Next base: position 1,505 of record JALAGK010000137.1, on the reverse strand, counting down.
TCACGAGCGCTTGGCGCACGAAAGCCTACCGAGTAGTTCATTGAGTTTTCAAGAGAATACCCTTCGTGCGGAAAACCGGGGGGAATGTAGAGAATATCGCCTGGCTCCAGTTCTTCATCAATGATCGCCTGGAACGGATCGACCTGTAGCAGGTCCGGGTGAGGGCAGTGTTGTTTCATCGGTGTTTTTTCGCCCACGCGCCAACGGCGACGGCCAATACCCTGAATAATAAACACATCGTACTGATCGAGGTGCGGGCCAACGCCGCCGCCCGGCACAGAGAAGGAGATCATCAGGTCATCCACACGCCAGTCTGGCAGTACGCGGAACGGGCGCATCAGCGCCGAAGCTGGCTCGTGCCAGTGATTTACCGCCTGCACCAGCAGCGACCAGTTGCTTTCGCCCATGTGGTCGTAACTGTCAAACGGACCGTGGCTGACCTGCCATTTACCGTCAAGATGACTGACAAGGCGACTGTCCACCTCGCTTTCCATCGCAAGGCCTGCCAGCTCGTCTGGTGAAATGGGGTCAATAAAGTTGGCGAACCCGCGTTTTAATACCACCGGGCGTTTTTGCCAGTAGCGTTGAATAAAGTCAGGCCAGTTGAGTTCTAAGTGGTAATCCATGATGTTTTCCATCGCACGAGAAATGCTATCTATTCTGGCACAGGCGCCGTCTTTCGTCGTGGGGAATCTCCGGCTCAGCTTTCGTCGTCGCTCGGGCGCTGGCGGCCAAACACCACCTCCATACGCGCGCCGCCCAGCTCACTGTCGCCAGTAAGGATTTCGCCGTCATACTGGCTTACGACATCACGTGCAACAGCGAGGCCCACGCCCTGGCCTGGACGTAATGTATCGGCCCGTTGGCCGCGGTCGAATACCAGCACGCGTTTGCTTTGTGGAATGCCAGGTCCGTCGTCTTCGACAATCAGATGCAGCGTGTCGTCTTCCTGGCGTACACTGACTTCAACAAACTCCAGGCAATACTTACAGGCGTTATCAAGTACGTTGCCCAGTGCCTCCAGAAAGTCATTTTTCTCTCCGATAAAGGCAATTTCTGGCGAGATATCCAGCGTAATGGAAACGCCTTTGCGCTGATAGACCTTATTAAGTGCAGAGGTGAGACTATCCAGTAGCGGTGCAACCGGGTGCAGTTCACGGCTAAGCAGTGCACTCCCGCCGCGCATACTGGCGCGATGCAGGTAATAGCCAATTTGCTGGGAAATACGGCTTATCTGCTCAAGCATCACCGGTTCTGCCTGTTCGACATCGAGCTTGCTGGTACGCAGCGAACGCAGCGTACTTTGCAGCACTGCCAGCGGTGTTTTCAGACTGTGGGTAAGGTCGGTGAGCGTGGTGCGGTATTTGTCATAGCGTTCACGTTCGCTTTTTAACAAATGGTTAAGGTTATTGACGAGGCTTGTCAGCTCGCGGGTGGTATCCGGGTTAAGACTCTCTCTGTCGTGCTGCTCCAGTTCCCGCACTTCGCGCGACAGTGCTTCTATG
>JALAGK010000136.1 GCA_022712475.1 Enterobacteriaceae bacterium | reverse complement strand
TACTGCTGGCGTTTCTCTCCTGCCTGCTGCTTCCTGCACCCAACCTCGGCCTGACGCTGGCACAACGTCTGGTGACGCGCTTTCACTTGGTTGACCTGAATCAGCTGTACACCATTTTGTTTTGCCTGTGGTTTCTGCTGCTGGGCACCATCGAGTTTTTTATTATTCGTTTTGTCTGGCGACGCTGGTTTGCGGTGTAAAGCGATAATTTCATTTTACTACCTGGCCGACCTGAGACGTTGTTTATGCCACTTACGCATGCACAGTGCATAGATACTCTTTAAACCCTCACGCCTCTGCGTGCTTTACCTGTCTACAAATAAAAACGCTGAGGGCATTTCACTTTTTTTGCCCCGCATTTACATCTGCCAGAGCCCTCAGCCAGCAACGACGCAACCGTTTTCCTTGCCGGTATTCCGTGCTATTCTCTGAGCCCTTCGTTAGCAATGACCGCCATTATCTTCCCGATTCACAGGAGTTCCAGGACGTATGTCTTCTCATCAGGCCACGCGAATCGCCATTGTGATGGGTTCCCAGAGCGACTGGGCGACCATGCAGTTTACCGCCGAAGTCCTCACCGCCCTCGATGTTCCTCACCACGTTGAAGTGGTTTCCGCTCACCGCACGCCGGATAAGCTCTTCAGTTTCGCCGAAGCCGCCGAGAGCAACGGTTTTCAGGTTATTATTGCGGGCGCAGGCGGCGCGGCGCACCTGCCAGGTATGATTGCCGCGAAAACCCTGGTACCCGTGTTGGGCGTACCGGTACAGAGCGCGGCGCTCAGTGGTGTCGACAGCCTTTACTCCATCGTACAGATGCCGCGCGGTATTCCGGTTGGTACGCTGGCAATTGGTAAAGCCGGCGCGGCTAACGCAGGCCTTCTGGCAGCCCAGATTCTGGCCCAGCACGACCCGGCACTACATCAGCGTCTGGCGACGTGGCGTCAGCAGCAGACCGACGACGTGCTGAATAATCCAGACCCGCGGGAGGGCGCGTAATGCAGGTTTGCGTACTGGGCAACGGCCAACTTGGGCGTATGCTGCGCCAGGCTGGTGAGCCACTGGGCATCGCGGTCTACCCGGTCGGACTGGACGCCGAGCCGGAAGCGGTGCCGTTTCAGCAAAGCGTTATTACAGCAGAAATCGAGCGCTGGCCTGAAACCGCCCTCACCCGTGAACTGGCGCGTCACCCAGCTTTTGTTAACCGCGATGTGTTCCCCATCATCGCTGACCGCCTGACTCAGAAACAGCTTTTCGACAAGCTTAATCTGGCGACCGCCCCCTGGCAGTTATTGTCCAGTGCGCAGGAGTGGCCAGGCGTCTTCGAGCGCCTGGGCGAACTGGCTATAGTGAAGCGCCGCACCGGTGGTTACGATGGCCGTGGTCAGTGGCGACTGCGCGCGGCGGAGGTGGAGCAACTGCCCGCTGACTGTTACGGCGAGTGTATCGTCGAACAGGGCATCAATTTCACCGGTGAAGTATCACTGGTCGGGGCGCGTGGCCATGACGGCAACTGCGTGTTTTATCCGCTGACCCACAACCTGCATCAGGACGGCATTCTGCGCACCAGCGTTGCCTTCCCACTGGCAGATATCGCCCAGCAGCAGCAGGCAGAAACCATGCTTAGCGCCATTATGCAGGAGCTGGACTACGTCGGCGTGATGGCGATGGAATGCTTTGTCACACCGGCAGGTCTACTGATTAACGAGCTGGCACCGCGGGTGCATAACAGCGGGCATTGGACGCAAAATGGTGCCTCCATCAGCCAGTTTGAACTTCACCTGCGCGCCATTGTGAAGCTCCCACTGCCCAAACCGGTGGTCAACAGCCCGTCGGTGATGGTAAATCTGATTGGTACTGCGCTTAACTATGACTGGCTGCGCCTGCCGCTGGTACATCTGCACTGGTATGACAAAGACGTACGTCCGGGACGTAAGGTTGGACATCTGAACCTGAACGACAGTGATATCGGTCGCCTTTCTGCCTCACTTGAAGCCTTAACCCCACTGCTGACTCAGGACTATGCCAGCGGCATCGCCTGGGCGCAGGTCCGGCTTGGCGGCTAGCCGCTTTACCGTTGTGCAGACGGCATTCGCCGTCTGCACTCGACTCACAGCAGTCACCTTATCAGCCTTCACGATACAATTAACCTGTCTAAGGCTGTTGCACTTCCCCTCCCTGACTCCGTAAAATTCGCTATCACTTCTGCAAAGCCGCACTCCCTACACGCCTGCGGCGACAAGGTTACGCATGGAGATATCACTCCCTCATCGTCCTGACACTCAGGGCTATGCGCATTTATTACTTACTGATGTTCCGCTGCTGGACGTGCGGGCGCCGGTCGAATTCGCTCAGGGCTCGCTGCCCGCTGCTCACAATCAGCCACTGATGACGGATGACGAACGCGCCACCGTCGGTACCTGTTATAAGCAGTACGGCCAGCAGGCGGCGTTGGCGCTGGGCCAGCAGTTAGTCAGCGGCGCGACGCGAGAGAGGCGCATCGCCGCATGGCAAGCCTGGTGTAAAGCCCATCCTCATGGCTACATATGCTGCGCGCGCGGCGGCCTGCGTTCGCATATCGTGCAGCAGTGGCTGCACGAATCTGGTGTGGATTTCCCGCTAGTCGAAGGCGGCTATCGCGCGTTGCGCCAGTACGCCCTGGAAGCCTCAGCCGCGTTGGTTTCGCGCCCCATGCTGCTCATCAGCGGCAATACGGGCTGCGGTAAAACGCTGCTGGTGCGCGCACTGGCCTGGGGCGTGGATCTGGAAGGTATCGCCCGCCATCGAGGCTCCTCATTTGGTAGCATGCTGGCAGAGCAACCTTCTCAGGCGAGCTTTGAAAACCAGCTGGCGGTAACGCTGCTGCAAACTTCACAGGCGCAGGGTGAGCACCCAAACTTTAGCTGGGTACTGGAAGATGAAGGCGCCGCTATCGGTTCACGCCACATTCCGTTACCACTACGTAATCAGATGCAGCGCGCAGACATTATTGTGATTAACGATCCGTTTGAGCGCCGCCTGGCAAGGCTGGAAGACGAATACTTTCGCCAGATGGCAGCGGCGTTTATGGGTCAGCAGGGCGAGGAAGCGGGCTGGCTGGCGTTTGCGGACTATCTGCGTCACGGTCTGAGCGCCATTCGCCGACGACTTGGGCTGGAAAATTATTTGCGTCTGAATGCACAGCTGGAGCAGGCGCTGGTGCAGCACCACCGAGATAACGCCCCGGGCGCGCACCTGAGCTGGCTGGCGCCGCTGCTACGTGATTATTACGATCCGATGTACCACTATCAGCTAGGTAAAAAGCGCCAGCAGATCCGTTTTGAAGGCAGCTATGAAGAAGTCCAGCTCTGGCTGGTTGAACACGGTGTGCAGTAGGGCTTATCCACAAAAAAGCCGCCCTCGGGCGGCTTTTGGCTGACAGCTACGCGGCAAAGCCGCGCTCGTTATCAGAAGTCGTAGCGCAGACGCACCAGGTTCATATCACCCTGCTTGTCAGTGCTGGAGGTGAAGACGTGCTCGTAATCAACACGGAAGCCGTAATCCAGCTGGAAGCTAACACCCAGGCCGTTGTCGATGATTTTGTAATTACGTCCGTTGATATACTCCAGACGGTCCCCCATGAAGTAAGGCTGGATGGACTTGATAGCGTACTGACCCACCGGGATTTTATAACCAATGAAGTATTCAACGCCCCACGCATCACCTGCGAAGTAGTTGTTGATACGCCCGCTCTTCGAGGTCAGGAAGTTTTCATACCAACCACCACCGGCCGAAACGGTCCAGTTATCCGGCGTCCAGCTCAGCGCGGTACCCAGGATGTTCTGGTTGTAGTTTTTATCCTCACCGGTATTCGGGTTACGAATCTGCGCGCGAGTATAGTTCCACGCCGTACCCCAGGTCAGGTCAGTTGTCAGGTGGTAATCAACACCCAAAGAACCGCCGCTCTTACGCTTGTAGCGCATTTTGTCGCTGGTCAGACGGTCGTTATCTTCGAACAGATAAGAGGCATACACATCGGCATCGCCAAAGGTATTTTTGTACTTCAGCATCTTACGTGAACGGTAAGAGCCGTCGTAGTCGCCATCAACACCGTTGCCCGGTGCCTGAGCGCGCATGTCGTAATCCCAGATATCGGTTTTTGCGCCAACAACATCGTAGTAAACGCTGTTCTGCTGGCCGAAGGTCAACGTACCCCAGGTATCGCTCTTCAGGCCGGTGTAAAGCATACGGCGAGTAGTGTTGCGTGCGCCGTCCGCGTAGTGGTTGTCCCAGTCAAACAGGGCCGGGATGTTCACTCCCAGTTCGTAGTAGCTTATCCAGCTAATGTCATCGAACAGGTAGTAATCTG
>JALAGK010000135.1 GCA_022712475.1 Enterobacteriaceae bacterium | reverse complement strand
TTCATATCTCAGGTGAGGAATATTTTATGGCTAATAAAGCCTATCAAAACCTGCATATTAATTTTGACCAGAGCGATTATAACGCCGTGCTCGCGTCATTTAATACCACCAGCTTTTCCGGTAAATCGCCCGTTATTGGTGAATATGAATCCGTCATCGCGAATTATTTTGGCAGCCAGCACGCGCTGGCTTGTTGTAATGGCACGGTAGCAATTGAGCTTGCCCTGCGGGGGCTGGGTATTAAACCCGGATCTCGCGTGGCGCTCCCTCCAACGGCACCGATTATGACCATCCTGCCCATTATCACCGCAGGCTGCGTGCCAGTGTTTTGCGATGTGTCCGCGCTGTCGTTCTCGCCCGATCTGGTGCATCTGCAGACGCTGCACCGCGAACAGCCAATAGCGGCGCTTATCGTGGTGCCAATGTGGGGGTATCCGCTGGAAATGCGCGCGGTAGTAGAAACCTGCAGGGCGCTGGATATTCGCCTGGTTGAAGACTGCGCGCACGCGTTTGGTACGCAGTCAGACGGTCAGTATCTTGGCACGTTCGGCGACGTTTCCTGTTTCTCAACCCATGAGCGCAAGATGGTTAGTACTGGCGAAGGCGGTTTTTGCCTGACCAACGATGAAAGTGTTTATGAACGTATGTTGAGCTGGCAGCAGCACGGCTTAAAACCCGCAAGTCGCACCAGCCAGTACCTGCTGGGTGAAGATATTGGCACCAATTACAAGCTGCCGCCGCTGTGTGCCGCGCTGGGCATTAACCAGTTTAGTCGTCTGGACCGTAAGCTCGCTGAGCGGCGCGAACGTGTGGCAAAGATGCGCAAGGCGCTGGCGGCTATCCCAACCATTTGTGAGTTCCCGCGCCATCAGCATGCCGAGGTGAACGGCTACGCGATGGTGTATTACCACCTTAACGGCTCAAGCGTGGCGCAGGGTGAGCGTATGCTGACCCAGGGCGTGATGTCGGATACCACGCGCTATCGCTACAAACCGCTGTACCACGAACCGGCGTTTACCCAATACGCCAGCGCGTGCCCCAACGCGGAGCACATCATCGACACGATTTTCACCGTCCCATGCCACGAAGGGCTGGATGACGGTGATATCGACTACATCGTGAGTGTGGTTAACGACAACTTTCAATGCTGAAGATAAATGGGTGCGAAGATGATCCTTGCAAACGAATTTAACTGCCCTGACAGGGCAAGGAAACGTGAGCTGGATGCGGTCATGGCGGTAGCGGCCGGGGATATGGAGATGTCCCTTTCAACGGTAGCGCTGTTTGAAAAAGAGTTGGCCGAATGGACGGGCTTTGCGCAGAGCGTGGGCGCCTCGTCAGATACCGGCGGTGTCAGCGTGATGCTCGGTGCGCTTGGTTTTCGCTTTGGTGACGAAGTGATTGTCAGCCCGGACGTGCCGCCCTGGGTTATAGCACCGCTGCTGCATGCGGGGCTGACGCTTGCCGTGGTTGATTACGAGCCAGGTTCGCTGCGTGTGAACACCGCGGCGCTGGCGCGGCTGATTAGCAGTAAAACCCGGGCCATTCTGGTTTCCTCGCCGTTTGGCTACCAGCAGGACTTCAGCGAACTGCTGGCGCTGGGGCGCAGCAAACGCATCGTCACCATCATTGAAATGACCGAGTCGCTGGGCGTGACGTTTGAAAAACGGCGTATCTATGACGACTTTGATATCGGGCTGCTGTCGCTTAAAGAGGGACACTCCGATATCTCAACCGGCGAGGGCGGGGCGCTGCTGTTTCGTAACCCAGAGTGGGCACGACGCGCCAAAAGTTACGCTCAGTTTTCTGACCTTGATGGTGTAAACCCCGGCGTTAACCACAAGTTAAGCGGCATTCAGTGCGCGGTAGGGCGGTTGCGGATTAAGGCGCTGACCGCACGCATTGTTGGTTATCGCGACAGCGCGTACCGCATTGCAGCCTACTGCCAGCAGCGCGGTGTCAGCCTGTTGCCGCGCCTGGCCGGGCGTATGGCCGGGCGAGCGGTGGTGGTCAATAAAACTGCTGCCGATACCGCGAACATCCCCTGGCAGGAACTACCGCTTCTCACCCACTACCTGGCGCCCCTGGAAAACCTGGCGCCTGAGGCGGCACTCATGGCACAAGGCTGGTGTGGCGTGCATGTTGATGAGTGGGGAGAGTACTGATGCTTTTCCCGGTCACGGACAATTTCTGGCCAGTGGGTGAAGGTGAAGAGGCGTACCTGCTGGAAGCGCTGGCAAAAGGTATCGGCGGCGACAGCGATATTGTGCGCCGTTATGAGCAGCGGCTGAAAACCCATTTCGGTGCACGCCACGCTATTGCCGCGTCGTCGGGATACGGTGCATTGGTGGTGGCGCTGTCGGCCTTTGGCCTGCGCCCCGGTGACAAGGTGCTGCTTACCCCCACTTGCCCGCTGTGCACGGTATACGCCCTGACGTTTATGCGCCTGGAGCCGGTGTTCTGCGATATTCGCCCGAACGATTTCACGCTGGACCTGAAGATGGCCGAGCGGCTTATTGACAGCAAAACCCGCGCCATCATCGACATCCCCATGTGGGGCTACCCGGTAGCCGCGCAGGAGGTGGCGGAATTTGCCCGCGACCGCGGCCTGTATTACCTGCTCGATATGGCGCTGGCGCACCGGGCGATGCTTAACGGTGAACTGCTGTGGACGTATGCCGATATGGCGACCTTCTCCACGCATCACAGTAAGAGTCTGGTGACCGGCGAGGGCGGCGCAGTGCTGACCAACAACACACGCCTGGCTGAGCGCGCCCGCGAGTTCACGCGCTGTGAATACCGGGCCGACAGACCGCCGGTACTTAATTTTGCCCTTGGCGGGTTGCAGGCGGCGCTGGGTCTGGCGCGCCTGGGCAGACTTGAAGATGACGTGCGCCATCGGCTTGCCACCATGCGGGCCATTAGCGAGCGACTGACCAACCCTTGTCTTGAGCCGCTACCGCTGATAGCAGGCGGCGAACCGGCAGGCACGCGGCTTTTAGTGCGCACCCGCAGCGGTAATAACGCCTCACTGCTGGCGCACCAGGCGCGTGCGGGTATTCCCTCAGATATTGCACTTTATGACTGCAAGGCCCTGTATCAGTACCCGGTAATGCGCGAGTGGACAGCGCCTTGCCCCAACGCCGAACGTATGCTGGCCGCCATCACAACCGTGCCTGTTCATCCCGATATCCATGCCGACGAGGTGCAGACCATTGTCGATGTACTCAACAACTTTCAGCCTGAAAACGCAGAGGAGACTTTGCCATGACAACCTGCATGAAGCGTTTTTCACGGGCCATTGTCATTGGGGCCAGCGTTGCGGGCTGCCTGAGCGCCCGCGTACTGGCACGCCACTTTGACGAGGTGTTGCTGTTAGATCAGGACACCTTCAGTACTGACCCCGCGCCACGTAAAACCGTGCCACAGGAGCACCACGTTCACCTGCTGCTTAACCGTGGTAGCGCCATTATCGAGGCGTTATATCCGGGCTTTAAGGATGCGCTGCTGAAGGCGGGCGCGCAGGAAATTGACCTGTCTCATGGCGTGAAGAGCTATGCGGGAAATGCCTGGAAGCAGCGCTGGCCGACCGGGATTACCGCTCACTATTGTTCACGCACGCTGCTGGAGTTTGTGCTGCGCCAGCAGGCAACGGGCGTGGAGAACGTGAAAATCATTGACGGCGTGCGGGTCAAAGGTCTGTTACATGACGCCGGTTGCATTAACGGTGTACAGGTGAGCATTGAGGGCGAGGCGCGTGAGCTTGAGGCCATGCTGGTGGTGGATGCCTCCGGGCGCAGTTCACGCACTTGCGCATGGCTTAAGCAGTTTGGTTATGGTGACGTGTTGCGTGAGGAGGTTGCCAACCAGCTTGGCTACGTCTCGCGTATTTACCGGCGTAACCCGGCGCGCAAGCCTGGCTGGCAGGTGTTGCTGGTGACGCCGGATTTGCCTGGGCGGCGCAACATGGGCGTTATCAGCCCAATTGAAGGTGACCGTTTCATGGTGACCGCTGGCGGTTGGTTTGGTGCCTCACCGCTGCCCAACGAAGACGACTTCATGCGCTTTCTGGCCGAACTACCGGTGGCGGATATTTATCACGAGGTCATCCAGCTGGAGCCGCTGGGCGCTTTCCACCAGTACAAAATGCCGTGCAGCCTGCGCAGGCGCTACGACCTGATGCCCAACTGGCCGCAGGGGTTGCTGGTGGTGGGCGACGCGCTGTGCAGCATCAATCCCATTTACAGCCAGGGCATGAGTGTGTCCGCCTTGCAGGTGGAGGCGCTTTCACGCGTGTTGCCCGCTTTCCTGCGCGGCGATATCTGGGCGCAGCAGGTGATGCGCGCGCAAGTCGAGGCCACCGAAATCTCCTGGCAACAGGCAAAGGCTAACGACGAGAGTTTACATCCGCAGGCGCAACGCGTGGGGCTCAAAGCGCGACTGCATGCACGCTGGCTTGGCGTGGTAAATACGGCGGCTTACCACAACCGCGACGTGGCGATTGCCACGCTCAATATTGCGAATCTTGTCGCCGACAAGCGCACCCTTTACAGCCTGTCGGTGGCGCGGGCATCTCTCTTTAGCGCGATTGCCAGAGCTTTACGATGAGGCCGAATCATGAATAACCGACCGCGTATTAAACACGTGATTTTTGACTGGAACGGCACGCTGGTGGATGACCTGGCGCTGGCGGTAAAAGGGCTGAACGCTGTGCGCCAGTTGCAAACCCTACCGCCTGTCGATGCCGGACGTTACCGTGAACACTTTGGCTTTCCAATTCGCGGTTTTTACCAGGCACTGGGTATCGACTGCGAAACCGGGAATTTTGATGCGCTGATTGCCGCCTACCTGCATATTTTCAACCGTGAAATCGGCCAGTGTTCACTGCACCCCGGTGCGCTCAACATGTTGCGCGATCTGCGGCGCGACGGTGTGACTATCTCTGTGCTCTCGGCAAGTCAGCACCAGACGCTTGAGAGCAACCTTAAGTGCGCGGGCATTCGCCACTTAGTGGACTATGTATTTGGACTGACCAACACGCAGGCCAAAGGCAAGCAGGAGGTGGCGCTCCAGCTCGACACACTGCTGGGCTTCCCCGGTGAGCGCGCGCTGATGATTGGTGATACCGACCACGATATTGAAGTGGCGCACGTCTGCGGCTGGCAGATGGCATCAGTGTCCCACGGTCATCAAACCCACGAGCGCTTAAGCGCGCTGCATCCTCATGTGTTCCACGATTTGCAGGCGGTGTATCGCGCCTGGTTTTGTTGTTAACGAGGTGTTTATGCTGAATTCACACTGGATTTTGCCGCTGATGTTGGCGCTGCTTGCGCTCAGTATGTGCATCCGTCTGTTACTGCGCCTGTACTACCGGGACGGTGAGCGCATTCTGCCCAAGCTGCGCCTGGCCGAAGGTGACAAGCGCATAAGCTACTACAAGCGCTTTGACACCGTACTGGCG
>JALAGK010000134.1 GCA_022712475.1 Enterobacteriaceae bacterium | reverse complement strand
CGTGTAGATATCGGTCTTCGCCCTATCATTAAAAAAAAACATAACGACGCATGACGACACCGGTCTTACCTACCTCGCTGCTCCCGCTTAACCCGGAGCAGTTGGCGCGCCTGCAGGCTGCGACACATGATTTTTCGCCCAACCAGCTTGCCTGGCTGTCCGGCTACTTCTGGGGAATGATTAATCAGCAGCCGGGTGCGGCTGTGGTTGCCGCACCCGTTGAGCAGGCTGTGGCTGCGATTACGCTTTTATCCGCTTCGCAAACCGGTAACGCACGCCGCGTTGCCGAGCAGTTGCGTGACGATCTGTTGGCAGCAGAGCTTAACGTCACACTGGTGAACGCCGGTGACTACAAATTCAAACAGATTGCCCAGGAAAAATTGCTGGTGGTGGTGGCTTCCACTCAGGGTGAAGGAGAGCCAGCGGAAGAAGCCGTTGCGCTGCACAAATTCCTGTTTTCGAAAAAAGCGCCAAAACTGACCGATACCGCGTTTGCTGTTTTCGGCCTTGGCGATACGTCTTACGAACATTTCTGCCAGGCTGGAAAAGATTTTGACAGCAAACTGGCCGAACTGGGTGGCGAGCGCCTGCTGGACCGTGTTGATGCCGACGTAGAATACCAGGGCGCCGCGCAGGCCTGGCGCGAGCGCGTGGTGGATGTGCTGAAGGCGCGTGTGCCGAAGGCCAGTAACGTGCCCAGTAGCGCGACTGGCGCCGTTAATGACATCTTCTCAAGCCCCTATACCAAAGAAGCGCCGCTAAGCGCAACGCTATCCGTTAACCAGAAAATCACGGGCCGCAACTCTGAAAAAGACGTGCGCCACATTGAAATCGATTTGGGTGACTCAGGTCTGCGCTATCAGCCGGGCGATGCGCTTGGGGTGTGGTATCAAAACTGCCCTGCGCTGGTACAGGAACTGGTGGAACTACTGTGGCTTCAGGGTGATGAACCCGTTGAGCTGGAGGGCAGGACCTTGTCATTGTCAGAGGCACTGCAATGGCACGTTGAACTGACAGTAAATACCGCCACTATCGTTGAAAACTACGCCACACTAACCCGTAATGAGCAACTTCTTGAACTGGTAGGCGACAGGGCCAAATTACAGCACTATGCGGCCACCACGCCGATTGTGGATATGGCTCGCTTTGCTCCCGCGCAGCTTGACGCTCAGCAGTTAATAGCACTGCTGCGCCCGTTGACGCCGAGACTGTACTCAATTGCTTCTTCCCAGAGCGAGGCTGAGAGTGAAGTGCATATCACTGTAGGTGTGGTGCGCTATGACATTGAAGGCCGTGCACGTAGCGGCGGCGCATCGGGCTTTCTGGCTGACCGGCTGGAAGAAGACGCTGAAGTGCGCGTTTTTATTGAGCACAACGATAATTTCCGCCTGCCTGCCAACCCTGAAACACCGGTCATTATGATAGGCCCAGGCACCGGTATTGCGCCGTTTCGCGCCTTTATGCAGGAGCGTGAAGCGCAGGGCGCCAGCGGTAAAAACTGGCTTTTCTTCGGTAACCCGCATTTCACCGAAGACTTCCTCTATCAGGTGGAATGGCAGCGCTACGTTAAAGATGGCCTGCTGACGCGCATTGACCTTGCCTGGTCCAGAGATCAAAAAGAAAAAGTGTATGTACAACATAAACTGCGCGAACAGGGCGCAGAGCTATGGCGCTGGATTAACGAGGGCGCACACATTTACGTTTGCGGCGACGCCAATCGTATGGCGAAAGACGTTGAGCAGGCGCTTGTGGAAGTGATTGCCGAATTTGGTGAAATGGATACCGAAACGGCGGATGAATTTTTAAGTGAGCTGCGCGTAGAGCGCCGTTATCAGCGAGACGTCTACTAATGAGTGAAAAACATCCCGGACCTCTGGTGGTTGAAGGAAAACTGGCCGATGCCGAGCGCATGAAAGGACAGAGCAATTACCTGCGCGGCACCATCGCCGAAGATTTACACGACGGCCTGACTGGCGGATTTAACGGTGACAACTTTCTGCTGATCCGCTTTCACGGCATGTATCAGCAGGACGACCGCGATATCCGCGCCGAGCGTGCTGAACAGAAGCTGGAACCGCGCCACGCTATGATGCTGCGCTGCCGTTTGCCGGGCGGCATTATGACCACAACGCAGTGGCAGGCCATTGATAAGTTTGCCGCTGACAACACGATTTATGGCAGCATTCGTCTGACTAACCGTCAGACCTTTCAGTTTCACGGCATTCTTAAACACAACGTGAAACCAGCGCACCAGATGCTGCATGAAGTGGGACTGGACGCGCTGGCGACCGCTAATGATGTGAACCGCAATGTGCTGTGTACCTCGAACCCGATTGAGTCGCAGCTGCACGCAGAAGCCTATGAATGGGCGAAAAAGCTCTCCGAGCATCTGTTGCCTCGCACGCGAGCTTATGCCGAAATCTGGCTGGACAAAGAAAAGGTCGCCACCACCGACGAAGAGCCGATTCTCGGGCCGACCTATCTGCCGCGTAAATTCAAAACAACGGTCGTGGTGCCGCCGCAAAACGATGTTGACCTGCATGCTAATGACATGAACTTCATTGCGATTGCTGAGAACGGCAAGCTGGTGGGTTTTAACCTGCTGGTAGGCGGTGGCCTGTCGGTGGAACACGGTAACAAGAAAACCTATGCCCGTACCGCCAGCGAATTTGGTTATATCCCGCTGGAGCATACGCTGGCGGTTGCCGAAGCGGTGGTCACGACGCAGCGCGACTGGGGTAACCGTACTGACCGTAAAAACGCTAAAACCAAATACACGCTTGAGCGCGTGGGCGTGGAGACCTTTAAAGAAGAGGTGGAGCGCCGCGCGGGCATCAAATTTGCGCCGGTGCGCCCTTATGAATTTACCGGTCGCGGCGACAGGATTGGCTGGGTGAAAGGCATTGATGATAAATGGCATTTAACGCTGTTTATCGAAAACGGCCGTATTCTCGACTATCCGGGCAAGCCGCTGAAAACGGGCCTGCTGGAAATTGCAAAAGTCCATAAAGGCGATTTCCGACTGACCGCGAACCAGAACCTGATAGTAGCGGGTGTGCCGGAAAAAGAAAAAGCGAAAATTGAAAAGCTGGCGCGCGAGCATGGACTGATGGCAGCTACAACGCCTCAGCGTGAGAACTCGATGGCCTGCGTTTCTTTCCCAACCTGTCCGCTGGCGATGGCCGAGGCTGAACGCTTCCTGCCGCAGTTTGTTGATAAGGTGGAAGCGCTGATGACCAGCCATGGCGTGGGTGATGACCACATTGTGCTGCGCGTGACCGGCTGCCCAAATGGCTGTGGGCGTGCGATGCTCGCGGAAATTGGCCTGGTGGGCAAAGCGCCGGGGCGCTATAACCTGCATATTGGCGGCAACCGTATTGGTACGCGTATTCCGCGTATGTATCGCGAAAACATCACCGAGTCTGAAATTCTTGGCGAGATTGATGAGCTGGTCGGGCGCTGGGCAAAAGAGCGTGAGGAGGGGGAAGGCTTTGGTGACTTCACCGTACGTGCTGGCATCATTCGTCCGATCCTCGATCCGGCTCGTGATTTCTGGGACTAACCACCGGGAGCGACTATGAGTGAACTCAGTTTGCAGGCGCTAAATGCGCTGACCAAAGAAGAACGCCAGCAGGTGCTGGAGGAAACCAACGCGAAGCTGGAAAGCATGACGGCACAGGAGCGCGTTGCCTGGGGACTGGATAACCTGCCCGGCGAGTTTGTGCTTTCTTCCAGCTTTGGTATTCAGGCGGCGGTGTGCCTGCATCTGGTGACACGCGAGCGCCCCGATATCCCGGTAATTCTCACCGATACCGGCTATCTGTTCCCGGAAACTTACCGCTTTATTGACGAGCTGACTGAAAAGTTAGGGCTGAACCTGCACGTTTACCGTGCGCCTGAAAGCCCGGCCTGGCAGGAAGCGAGGTACGGTAAGCTGTGGGAGCAGGGCGTTGAAGGCATTGAGCGTTACAACGAGATTAACAAAGTCGAGCCAATGAACCGTGCGCTGGCTGACCTCAAGGCGCAAACCTGGTTTGCCGGGCTGCGCCGCGACCAGTCCGGGAGCCGGGCCAGTTTGCCGGTGCTTGGCGTTCAGCGCGGCGTGTTCAAACTGTTGCCCATCATCGACTGGGACAACCGCACGGTGTATCAATACCTGACGCAGCACGGCCTGAAATACCATCCGCTATGGGATGAAGGCTATCTGTCGGTGGGAGATACACATACCACGCGTAAATGGGAGCCGGGTATGGCAGAAGAAGAGACCCGTTTCTTTGGGCTTAAGCGCGAGTGTGGATTACATGAAGGCTAATGATACAGTGGGCGCGTACTGCGCCCGCTGAGACTGATGCCTTACCTCATCCTGTCGCAGACAGGATGGGTGACACCAACAAATAAGCAAAATCAACTCATTGGTTTTCACCTGCTAATGACAAAGAAGAAAAAACCACGTTTTTCCTTCTTTGTCAGCAAGTTGAGTGGGCGCATGCTTTAACGCATAACGCTTACTTGTCGGCTTTTGCCAGTTCTTTTACCAGCGGCAGCAGCACGCGCACAGCGTCGCGGCTGCGCGTTTCAATCTGCCCCGGTAGCCATTTATCCAGATGCTGCACGTTGTCGCGCTGCACGCTATGCCAGCTTGTTCCCTGCGGGAATGCCGGAGATTTTGCGCGCTGCTGGTAGCCGTCTTTATTCCCCAGCGACCAGTTGGTCGCCTCCACATTCAGCACTGGAATACCCGCTCTATCGAACACCTCCGCGTCGTTGCAGCAGCCGGTGCCTTTGGGCAGAGCAGGGTTCATACCGGGGTTCATGCCAGCTGCAATGCCGTAGTGGCGTGCAAGCCAAAGTGCCCGGTCGCGGGTGAGCTTACGCACAGCAACGGGCGTTGTTTTGCCGCTGTTAAAATAGAGCCGTTCACCGGTATACAAGCTGTCGAGGTTAATCACCAGCAGCGTATTTTTCTTTTCTTGCTCACTCATGCGCTCAAGAATGTCGCGTGCGCCGAGCATGCCAATCTCTTCACCGCTGGTCGCGATAAAACGCACGCTGTAGTGGGTTCGCACATTTTTAAGTCGCTCGGCCAATTCCAGCATAACGCCTACGCCTGAAGCGTTGTCATCAATGCCCTGTAAGGCCAGACCACCAAGGTTTTTATCGTTATCGCTGTCGCTTAGCGGTGACCAGGTATCCAGATGTGACATGATAATAATTTGCTGTGCGTTGCGGCCTTCGTGGGCGGCAATCACCATGCTGCCCGTGACGTTCTGCCAGATTTTCTCGCCTTCGCGGCTGGTGTAGACATAGCGGCTGTGAAACTGGCGGGTATTGCTTTGATAACCCCACTTAAGAAACTGTTGGTGAATATAATCTGCGGCAAGCATTTCTGTGGGGGTGCCGGTCATGCGGCCGGGAAAAACGGTGGCGATATGCCGCGCCTGGAAACTGGCGGTCACGCCTGGCGCTGTTGTTTGCGCCAGAACAGGAAATACGCCGCACAATCCCAGGGCCAGGCACAAGGCAGAGCGACGCAGAGCGGGAAACATAGCGTGTTCATCCATAAAGCAAAAGTATTGGGCGCGTGTAGTATGAAACGAGGCGCTCGCGCTCGCAATTTCAATTGTTCCCAAACGCCAGAAAAAATGCGGCTTCAGCACTTTTTTTGCGAAGCTTTTTCCATCCTTTATTCCTTTGTGGAACTAATCATTCCAATCAGGAATTTCATAAGAGATAAGTGCGAGACGTATAGTCCGACCATTCGCTTTAATTATTGACCGGTTACCTGCGCCCGTTGAGAGGCAAACCGGTTTGAGGAAAGGTTATGGACCAGAAACGACTCACTCACCTGCGACAGCTCGAGGCGGAAAGTATCCACATCATTCGCGAAGTAGCGGCAGAATTCTCAAATCCAGTGATGATGTACTCCATCGGCAAGGACTCCTCGGTCATGTTGCATCTGGCCCGTAAGGCGTTTTTCCCGGGGACGCTGCCGTTTCCGCTGCTGCACGTTGATACTGGCTGGAAGTTTCGCGAGATGTATGAGTTCCGGGACCGCACAGCGAAAGAATACGGCTTTGAGCTGCTGGTGCACCGTAACCCAGAAGGTGTGGCGATGGGCATTAACCCCTTCACTCATGGCAGCGCCAAACACACCGACATCATGAAAACCGAAGGTTTGAAGCAGGCGCTTGATAAATACGGTTTCGATGCCGCTTTCGGCGGGGCGCGCCGTGACGAAGAGAAATCCCGTGCCAAAGAGCGTATTTACTCATTTCGTGACCGTTTCCATCGCTGGGACCCGAAAAACCAGCGTCCGGAACTGTGGCACAATTATAACGGCCAGATTAATAAAGGCGAAAGCATTCGCGTCTTCCCGCTTAGCAACTGGACAGAGCTGGATATCTGGCAGTACATCTACCTGGAAAATATCGATATTGTGCCGCTGTATCTGGCCGCTGAGCGCCCGGTTCTTGAGCGCGACGGCATGCTGATGATGATTGACGATGACCGCATCGATTTGCAGCCCGGTGAGGAGATCAAACAGCGTATGGTGCGTTTTCGAACCCTTGGCTGCTGGCCGCTCACGGGGGCCGTTGAATCCAACGCGCAGACGTTGCCAGAAATTATTGAAGAGATGCTGGTGTCCACCACCAGCGAACGACAGGGGCGCGTGATTGACCGCGACCAGTCTGGCTCGATGGAGCTGAAGAAACGCCAGGGTTATTTCTGAGGAGCCGCCGGATGAATACGACTATTGCACAACAGATTGCCGACCAGGGCGGCGTTGAAGCCTACTTACACGCCCAGCAGCACAAAAGCCTGCTGCGTTTTCTGACCTGCGGCAGCGTTGATGACGGTAAAAGTACGCTGATTGGCCGCCTGCTGCACGACACGCGTCAGATTTACGAAGATCAGCTGTCGTCACTGCATAACGACAGCAAACGTCACGGTACCCAGGGCGAGAAGATTGATCTGGCGTTGCTGGTGGATGGCTTGCAGGCTGAACGCGAGCAGGGCATCACTATTGACGTGGCCTACCGTTACTTCTCAACCGAAAAGCGTAAATTCATTATTGCCGATACCCCAGGGCACGAGCAGTATACGCGCAATATGGCGACCGGTGCCTCAACCTGCGATCTGGCCATTTTGCTTATTGATGCGCGTAAAGGTGTGCTGGATCAGACGCGCCGCCATAGCTTTATCTCAACATTGCTCGGTATTCGTCACCTGGTGGTGGCGGTGAACAAAATGGATCTGGTGGCGTTTTCGCAGGATCGTTTTGAAGAGATTAAGCAGGAATACCTGAGCTTTGCTGAGCAACTGCCGGGCAAGTTGGATATTCGCTTTGTGCCGCTGTCCGCACTTGAAGGCGACAACGTGGCTGCCCAGAGT
>JALAGK010000133.1 GCA_022712475.1 Enterobacteriaceae bacterium | reverse complement strand
GTACTTCTATGTCAGACAAATTAACTGCGCCCTGGTTCAGGATATCGCGCACCATGGGCAATATCCTCTGAGTGTGTTCACGCGGGCAAAGTTCAAAATGACTCAGGGTGGTGTCATCCAGCTCCAGCGCCACGGAGCAGGCCTCTGTGGCGGTATCGATAGCGAGAATTCGCATGGCTCAGTCAACCTCGGTGACAGTGCAGGGAGAAAAAACGGCGCGCATCATACCACAGTATGATGCACTTTACTGTTCAGACGGCGTCGTCAGGAAGGCAACCGCGCGATTTATATCCCGCGTACGCGGCGATGGCGGCAGGCTGTTGAGGAATACCTCGCCGTAAGGACGCGAGACCAGACGCTCATCGCAAATCACCAGCACCCCGCGATCGTCGATATCACGTATAAGACGTCCAACGCCCTGTTTAAGTGCAATAACCGCTTCGGGTAACTGGACATCGTTGAAGGGATCAACTCCGCGCAAACGGGCGTCTTCCATACGCGCTTTCAACAGCGGATCGTCAGGCGAGGTAAACGGCAGTTTGTCGATAATCACCAACGACAGTGCATCACCACGCACGTCAACCCCTTCCCAGAAGCTGCTGGTAGCGACCAGCAGTGCGTTTCCGGCCTCAACAAACTGTGCTAGCAGCTGCCCCTTACTGGTTTCACCCTGTAGCAGTACGGGTAAGGTCATGGTGGCGCGAAACTCTCCAGCCAGCTCGCGCATCATGGCGTGTGACGTGCACAGCATAAAGCAGCGGCCATTGTTCGCTTCAATCATCGGGCGAAGCATTTGCGCCAGACGCCGTGCTGCACCCGGCTGGCGCGCCATCGGCAGCGCACGCGGCACGCACAAGAGTGCCTGTCGTTCATAATCAAATGGGCTAGGCAGCAGCAGTGATTCGGCATCATTAATACCGAGTCTGTCAGTGAAGTGGCTAAGTTGGTCGTTAACCGACAGCGTTGCTGAGGTAAACACCCAGCCCCCCTTACGCTGCTCCATCACTTCACGGAATTTCTCTGCCACCGTTAGCGGCGTTAGCGCCAGAGTAAAGTGGCGTGAGGTGCATTCGTACCAGTAGCTGTAACCCGGCTGGCTGGTTTCTTTCAGGCGCTTAAGACGGGCGCGATATAGCGTGGCGCGCTCAAACGCCGCATCGAGTATTGCCGAGCGGCCCAGCGACAACTTTGCCACGTCATAGCACAGCTCCAGCGCATCATCGAGCAACAGCAACGCACGCTGAATGCCGGCATCAGCCAGCAGGTCGCGCAGGTTTCCGCGATAGCCCGGCTCACCTAACTGTAACCGGAAATCCTGCGCACTCTGTGCCAGCCGATCGGCACACTTTTGTAGCTGTTGGGTATCTTTGACTTCGGTACGATAGGCAATGGTGAAATCTTTCGCCAGATCCAGTAACTGGCGGCTGGAGAGCGACTGGCCGAAATACTGGCTCGCAATATCGGGAATTTGATGGGCTTCGTCGAATATAGTGACGTCGACTTCAGGGATAAGCTCGGCAAAACCGCTCTCTTTGACCACCATGTCCGCCAGATAAAGATGGTGGTTTACCACCACGATATCAGCATCCATCGCTTTTTTACGCGCTTTAACCACAAAGCACTCTTTATACAACGGGCAGTCAGCGCCAAGGCAGTTGTCGTTAGTGCTGGTCACCAACGGCCACACCGCCGAGTCTTCTGCCACATCCAGACAAGTACTGATATCGCCATCGACCGTTTCTGACGACCAGCTACGCAAACGCACCACTTCGCTTAACAGTTGCACCGGCAGATCACCGCCCGCCAGCGCCTGTTGTTCAAGACGCTCAAGACAAAGATAGTTAGAACGTCCTTTCAGTAGCGCCAGTCGCCCGGTGTACTCCAGCGCCTTGCGTACCGTTGGGAGGTCACGACTGTAAAGTTGATCCTGAAGCGCCTTTGAGCCGGTAGAGATGATAACTTTTTTACCCGAGCGTAGCGCCGGAGCCAGATAAGCGTAAGTTTTACCGGTGCCGGTCCCGGCCTCAACAACCAGCTGAGTGCTGGTCTCAATGGCCTTTGTCACCGCCTGCGCCATCTGGCGCTGTGGCTCACGCGGTTTGAAGCCGGGAATGGCTCGCGCCAACTGGCCATCTGCTGCAAAATCGTCCGTCACGCTACCCCCTGGAAAAATTCCCAGTAATTATGTCAGGGCCGTGGGGCTAACGCCAGCGAAGAGGTGACGCGCCTGGCTGATTATGGCAGGCTTAACATCTTTATCTTCACGCTACGAAAGGAACAACGTTATGTCTATTGTGCGTATTAAGCCGGAAGCCCGCTGGTCAGACGCGGTCATTCATAACCACACGCTGTATTACACTGGCGTGCCGGAGAACCTTGAGGCGGATGCATTCGAGCAGACGCAAAATACGCTGCAACAGATTGATGAGATGCTGGCTGAACAAGGCAGCGATAAAACCCGCATCCTCGATGCGACGATTTTTCTCGCTGATAAAGCGGATTTCGCTGAAATGAACCGCGCCTGGGATGCCTGGGTCGTTGCGGGTCACGCTCCTGTACGCTGCACCGTACAGGCCACGCTAATGAAAGCGGCGTTTAAGGTCGAAATCAAAATCATCGCCGCAGTAGACTGATGATGCTTCACCTCTTCTTGCGAAGAGGTGAATTTATTCCTGCTCGTCGTCCTCAAAACGCGCCACAATTCTGTCGCCACTGTGGGTTTCGCGAATTTCCTGCGCCACCTGTGCTATAGCGGCACCGCTGCTAACGCCCTGTGACATTAGTTCCTGAATGCGCTCTACTGCTTTTTGCTGCTGCTCATGAGATAAAGAAGGAAGGCCTGCGAACATGGTCGACTCCTGAAATTTTCCGGGACTCATTATTTCACGCGCTCACGACGGATGCCAGACGTGCGTAGTTATGGCATCCTTAGCGCTTTCTGTTGTGATGAAGTGATGTGATGCCGTTGACCAGTCCCGTGCCTGTTTCCATTTCCACTGTTGCCCTGCCCTGGCGCAAAGACGCTGCCGAACACTGGTTTGCCCCACTCAGTCATCTACCGTGGGCAATGCTGCTGCACTCCGGCCATGCCGAACATGCCAGCAGCCGCTTTGATATTCTTACCGCCGAGCCGCAAGTCACATTACAAACACTCACAGGCATAACACACGTTGAATATGACGATGGACGCGTGCTAACCCACACAGATTGCCCACTTAAACGATTAGCACAGATAATAGCTGAACAAAATATTACCGTTTCGCAATCAGATGATTTGCCTTTTCAGGGCGGTGCGCTCGGTCTTTTTGGCTATGACCTCGGACGTAGTTTTGAAACGCTGCCCACAACGGCCGAGGCCGATATAGCGGTACCGGATATGGCGGTGGGAATTTACGACTGGGCGCTGATTGTTGACCATAAGCGTCAGTGCGTGACGCTGGTAAGCCATACGGATGCACAGGTGCGCCTTAACTGGCTACTTTCCCTTCCTCGTCCTGCGCACGCGCCGCTGCGCCTTCGCAGTGCCTGGCAAAGCAATATGACACGCGCACAGTACGGCGAAAAGTTTCGCCAGATACAAAACTACCTGCGCAGTGGGGACTGTTATCAGGTCAATCTGGCCCAGCGTTTTTGCGCCCACTATGACGGCGACGAGTGGCAGGCATTCACCAAATTAAATGCGGATAATAAAGCACCATTCAGCGCATTTCTTCGCCTGCCCGGTAGCGCCATTCTCAGTTTGTCGCCGGAGCGCTTTATTCGCCTTGCGCACGGCGAGATACAAACTCGCCCCATTAAAGGCACGCTCCCGCGTCTGGCTGACCCCGAAGCCGACGCACAACAGGCGCAGCGGCTGGCCACGTCGCCCAAGGACCGGGCAGAGAACCTGATGATTGTGGATTTACTGCGCAATGACGTGGGGCGTGTGGCACAGCCTGGCAGCGTGCGCGTACCGGAGCTTTTTGTCGTGGAGCCGTTTCCCGCTGTTCATCACCTGGTCAGTACCATTACTGCACGGCTGCGTGACGATCTCAATGCGACGGATCTGTTGCGCGCCGCCTTTCCCGGTGGCTCTATCACGGGCGCCCCCAAAGTGCGGGCAATGGAAATTATCGAAGAGCTGGAGCCGCAGCGGCGCAACGCCTGGTGTGGCAGTATTGGCTACATCAGCGCCTGTGGGCGCATGGATACCAGCATTACTATCCGTACGCTTAGCGCCTGTGACGGACAACTTTATTGCTCCGCTGGCGGCGGGATTGTTGCCGACAGCATTGAAGAAGCGGAATATCAGGAGACATTTGCTAAAGTTAACCGCATCCTGCGCCTGACCGAACGATAAGATATGACGGATTACCCGCTAACGCTCGACAGTTTCCTCTCCCGCTTCCTGCTACTGCGCCCGCAGCCGCGCAAGATTACCGCCAACCAGCGCCAGGCTGCGGTGCTGATACCGGTTGTGCGGCGCGCGCAGCCGGGGCTGTTGCTGACACAGCGTTCGGCACGTCTGCGCAAACACGCCGGCCAGGTGGCGTTTCCGGGCGGGGCGATGGACAGCAGCGATACCTCGCTGATTGCCGCCGCCCTACGCGAAGCCCACGAAGAGGTCGCCATCCCACCTGAATGTGTGGAGGTAGTGGGGATTTTGCCACCCGTCGATAGCGTCAGCGGCTTTCGCGTCACGCCTGTTGTGGGCATTATTCCACCGGATATTGTTTATCGCCCCTGTGAAGATGAAGTGGCATCGGTGTTTGAGATGCCGCTTCAGGAAGCGCTGCGTCTGGGTCGCTACCACCCGCTAGATATTAAGCGGTTAGACGGTGAGCGGCGGGTCTGGCTGTCGTGGTATCAGCAGTACTTCGTTTGGGGCATGACCGCCGGCATAATTCGTGAGCTGGCTCTGCAAATCGGCTATCGATACTGACTATACTTTCCTTCTGAGAATACGCCCATATATAGAACATTGTCCTGATGCCATTCTGTGTGGGATAAGTAAAATTCAATCTTTCTATTAGTTTAATTCATGTGAATAGTTCACTGCGTGTACGCAGTTGCCCTTACACTAGCCGCAATTGTAGACCTTCGGCGCAGTGGCGCCCCTGGCAGGAGTAATACCGTGATTAGCACCTTCGACATGTTCAAAGTCGGCATTGGGCCTTCAAGCTCCCATACCGTCGGGCCGATGAAAGCCGGTAAGCAGTTTGTCGATGATCTGGTCGAAAAAGGGCTGCTGGACAGCGTCGATCGCGTCGCGGTCGACGTGTATGGTTCGCTCTCGCTGACCGGTAAAGGCCACCATACGGATATCGCCATTATCATGGGTCTGGCGGGTAACCTGCCAGACAACGTCGATATTGACGCTATCCCGGCATTTATTCGCGATGTTGAAACACGCGGTCGCCTGCTGCTGGCAAATGGTCGCCGTGAGGTAGATTTCCCTCAGGATAACGGCATGCGCTTTCACAGCGACAACCTGCCGCTGCACGAAAACGGTATGCAAATTCATGCTTATGCCGGCGAGCGTGATATCTACAACAAGACCTATTACTCCATCGGCGGTGGCTTTATCGTCGATGAAGAACACTTTGGCAAATCCGCGCTGGATGAAGTTAATGTGCCCTACCCGTTCCACAGCGCAACCGAGATGCTGGCGCACTGCCATGACACCGGGTTGTCGCTTTCCGGCATGGTGATGAAAAACGAACTGGCGCTGCACAGCAAAGAGGATATTGCCGCTTATTTTGAACGTGTCTGGCAGACCATGCGCGCGTGTATCGATCGCGGTCTGAACACCGAAGGCGTGCTACCGGGACCGTTGCGGGTGCCACGCCGCGCCGCGGCATTGCGCCGTATGCTGGTCTCAACCGGCAGCCTGTCAAACGACCCGATGAACGTGGTTGACTGGGTGAATATGTTCGCGCTGGCGGTAAACGAAGAAAACGCAGCCGGTGGTAGCGTGGTTACGGAAAAAACCAACGGTGCATTCGTCATTGTGAACGCCGTGCTATCCTATGACGATCG
>JALAGK010000132.1 GCA_022712475.1 Enterobacteriaceae bacterium | reverse complement strand
TCATCGGGTTAAACGATACCTTCCGGATGTAGCTGGCTTGATGAAACATCTGTTTCAACTTCACCTTCCGGATGTTCATGGCGAGCGGAAACTTCGGGTACAACGTCAGCATCCGGATCTTCAGGACGAGCGGAAACGTCTGGTTCAGCCTCAGTTTCTGGATCGGGAGAGCGAGCGGAAACATCAAGGGGGTCTTCTGCCCCGGTAAAGGGTGTAAAAGCGAAAATCAGCCGAATACCAGGGTTTATTGTGAAACAGTTGTGGAATGGGGTGAAGTGGTGGGGCAAAAAAAGAGATCCCCTTTCAGATGTTGCTAATGTAATCACGATAGATAGTGCTGTTCGTGGAGACAGCAATAAGGACGCAACTTGTTGTCAGCCCTGCCGTTCAGGCTCTCATGATGAGCAATCTCCATCTGAGGCCTCTGAATCCAAAAGTTTAAGTACCACACTTGATAACATTAGCACCGACATCAGTACTCTTAAGGATCATTTTGTCAGCGATGCTTCTGAGCCGGCAGCCAACAATGAAGTGTCAACAATTGAGTCGGAACTTAAAGCGGCCAATGCTACTCTTAACAACATTGACAATAGTGTTAATAATCTTGCTGAGCGTTTTACGCGAGAAGCCCCTGATAACACCCCAGGCAATAAAACACAGCAGGCAAACTGGTCGCTTATGCTGCTGGGCAATATTGCCATCGATGTGAAACGAATGGCGGATCAATATGTTGGTGACAAATTAAATTCTTCAACGAAGGATCCCGTCTTTCAAAATATTCGGGATACAGCCTGGCTGAATAACACGCTTAACGGTATTCAAGACAATACCAATCGTGCCGTGTCTTTACTTCCTGTACAGCCGAATAGCTATTTCAACCAAACGAATAATTTCACTATCTCCGGGGCGCAGGAACCACGCGTTGTGGCGGAGGCTGTGCGCGATAGTATGCCGATGATGGGGGAATTTTCACAGGCGAACCAAATCTTGCAGGCAAGGGTGATATAAATGGACATTCTTTCCGCGATTTTTAAAAGCGAACGCTCCAGCATTGGCACGCTGGTGCCGACGGTTATCACTAAGGAAGGGCATACTCATAAGCTCAACATCACCTCACATCCGGTTGAACGTGGTGCGAATATCAGCGATCACGCCTACGTTGAACCCGCTGAGGTAACCATGGAGTGCGGGTTTGCCGGTGGTGGTTCGCTGCTGGATTTTACCGATACCCGGAACTGGCAAATTGGTGAGGGGCTTACGCCTGCTGAGACACTCGATAGCCTGATTAAACTGCAGGAAAGCGCGCTACCGATTACCGTCGTCACCAGTAAGCGTACCTACAACAATATGCTTATCACCTCGTTAAGCTTTTCGACGGAGCAAAAAACGCGCTATGTGTTGACCTGCTCGCTGGCGCTCAAACAGATACTCATTGCTGACAGTAAGCAAGTGTCCGTCGCGCCTAAAGGCCGTATGGCAGCAGGCACATCAACGTCTGAAGTGCATAACGCCGGAACCAAGGGTGTTATTCCTGTGGACAGCATCAAAGCCAACTCGCGTATGTAAGGGGAGATATGAGCATTAGCGAAATTCCGCTTACCGCGGATAATCAACAATTCACTGTACAGCTTGGTGGCCGCTGGCTGCGGTTCATGCTCTTATGGCGCGACGAGGCAGGCTGGGTGATAGACATTCATAACGAGAGTGATGAGCCGCTCATCAGTGGTGTGCCGCTGGTCACAGGTGTGGACTTGTTTGAGCCGTATCGCCATTTGGGTTTTAGCGGTGAGTTACGTGTACTGCTGGATGACGACGCGACGCTCTACCCCGGCAAAACCAATCTGGGCGAGCGCAGCCATTTACTTTATATAAGTGCCTGAGGCCAGGAGGAGTTATGAGTCATTTCTGGCGTCGCCGTTTTGAACTGTTGTTGCTTGATAATAGTGGCTCAGGCATTGCTCTATCGGATTTTAGCGTCGATTTCAGTGTGACCTGGAGTCAGGGCAAAACCCCGCGTATCGCTAAAATTAAAATCTATAACCTGCGTCGGGATACCGTCAGTCGATTGCTGCTGCGGGAGTTTTCTCGGGTGCAGATCTCGGCCGGTTATTTTGGCCTGGAGCCAGCCGGGCAGGTGCACGAGGTGGTAGCTGATGAGAACAACGGTTCTTCCCGGTTTGGCACCATCTTCAGCGGCGATATTCGTATTGCGATTGAAGGGCGCTCCGGCACCGAAAGTTGGGTGACCATCCAGGCGCTCGATGGTTTTGAAGCCTACAGCTATGCGCGTATTTCCGCGACACTTGCCAAAGGCTATACCGATGAAAACGTCTACGACCTGCTGCAAAAAAAGCTGGAGCAGGATTACGGTATTCTGCGTGGCAAAACGCCCACGTTCAGAACCACGAAATACCCGCGCGGCAAAACGTTCAACGGCACTATCGCCACTTATCTTGATGAGCTGGTCGCACCGCCTGACTACAAAGCGACCTGGCAATTTCTTGACGGCAGACTGGAAATCTTCAACGACGCGATGATTGTTGATGAAATGGCAGTAGAACTTAACCGCGAAACCGGGCTGATTGGTTCACCGCTGCGCACCACCGGTTCAGGTATTACGGCAAAGTGCCTGATTAATCCGGCAATACGCTTAAATGGGTTGGTGCATATCAATCAAGCGTCGATTGCTACCCAGGAGCTGAGTGATGAGACGTTGCTCTCAACGGACAAAGACGTCGGGTATCAGCAGTCGGGTGTGATGATTGACAGGGCGGGTGATAACCAGGTTTATCGTGGTATCGCCACGTCGCCGGATGCCATTGCAACGGATGGCATCTATATCGTGCGCGGCATCACCTACAGCGGTAACACCCGCGGTAGTGAGTGGTACATGAATTTGATGTGCCAGGCGCGCGGCGATACCAGTAAGCTAAAACCGCAGTCGGCGAAGGCAAAATAAGCCACACCGATACTTAATGAACCATTGACCCGCCACGGCGGGTTTTTTTATGCCCGGAGTTTTTATGGCACTGACATCTGAAACCCTGAGCGCCGATCCGCTGGAGGCGTTTTCTTCGCTGGCAACGGCCATCAGCAGTTCACTGCACGTGGCCGTACCCGGAGTGATTGAGTCATTTGATCCAGATACCGTTACCTGTGTAGTGCAACCGGTGGTTAAAGGCGGCGCGATGGCAAGCGATGGCACAGTCAGCACAGAAGACTACCCGCTACTGGTGGACGTGCCGGTGGTGTTCCCGCGTGGCGGCGGCTGTACGCTAACGTTCCCGGTTCGAGCAGGCGATGAGTGTCTGGTGGTGTTCGCCGATCGCGAAATTGACTTCTGGTGGCAAAGCGGCGGCACGCAGGAAAGTGTCAGCGCTCGTCAGCACTCGCTTTCAGCCGCTTTCGCCATCCCAGGGCCGCGCTCTCAGGCACAACATATTAACAACATCAGTACCGAAGCCGCGCAGCTGCGCACCGATGACGGCAGCGCGTTTATCGAGCTTGCCGCAGACGGCAACGTGCGTCTGGTAACTACCGGGAAAATCAGCGCCAGCGCCGACGCAGGTATGGATATCACTGCTCCAACGGTCAGCATAAGCGGTGATGTCACCATCGGCGGTAAACTCAGCGTCAGCGGGGACGCGACAGCGCAGGGTATCAGCGTGTCGGGTCACACGCATTCCGGCGTACAGGGCGGCTCGGGCAGTACAGGAAAACCACAATGAAATACCGCAAAGAAATTGACGGTGATTACGCCTTTGGTCGGGGCGATAACTGCTTTTATACCGATGTACCTGAAGCCGTTGCACAAGCGGTACGCAGCCGGCTGGCGCTGTGGCGCGGGGAATGGTTTCTCGATATTGATGAAGGCACGCCCTGGAACAGGGCAGTGCTGGGTAAGCAGGCACCAGAAGTCTATTCACTGGCGATTCGTGACCGTATTAACGGCACACCCGGTATTCGTCAGCTGCAGCATTTCTCTACCAAAAATGACAGTGACACGCGCCGCCTGAGTTTTTCTGCGACGCTAAATACCGTGTACGGGGAGGTAACGGTAGATGTATGAAGATGTAATCGACAAAATGCTGCCCGTTATCGGACAAAGCGGCATTAGCGCACCAGATTTCCAGAGCATCCTTGGGCTGTGGAAAGACATTTTTCGCGATATTTACGGTGCCGATATCTATATCGAACCGGACAGCAAAGATGGTGTGTTGCTCTCACTGATTGCCTACGCCATGCACGGTTGTAACAATGCGACCGTGGCGGCCTGGCAGTCTTTTAGCCCTGTCACGGGTATGGGCGAAGGCCTGTCGCGGAACGTGAAAATCAATGGTATCACCCGTAAAGCGGCAAGCTATTCTACTGCTGACCTGGCGCTCACCGGGCGTGTGGGTACAATGATTCACGACGGCCAGGTTCGTGACAGTGCGGGTAATCTGTGGGCACTGCCGCCGGTCGTAACGCTTGATTTGCACGGCAAGGCAACGGCAACAGCAACCTGTCAGCGTGAAGGCGCTGTTAGCGCATTGCCGGGGGATATCAGCCAGATTGCCACACCCACCCAGGGATGGCAGAGCGTGACCAATCCTGTAGCCGCCACAGAAGGGCGGCCAGTGGAAACCGATGCGCAACTGCGCCAGCGCCAGGCGCTCTCCGTTGCGCTGCCGTCACGCTCGGTAATGGAAGGGTTACACGGCGCGCTGGCAAGTCTCAATGGCGTAACGCGAGTCAAAACGCTTGATAACGATACTGATGAAGCCGACGCAAATGGTGTTCCTGCGCACAATATTGCCGTGGTGATTGATGGCGGTGACTCGGCCGAGATAGCGAATACCATCGCCCAGAAAAAAGCACCGGGTGTACCGACATGGGGTACCACGAAAGAAAGCGTGACCGACATCTGGGGCAATACCAAACAGATCTATTTCTTCCGGCCTGACCGCGTGCCGGTTTATGCCGAAATCAAAATCCGCCCGCTTATGGGTTATACCACGGAGATTGGAAACGGCGTTTCTCAGTCTGTCGCCAGCTACATCAACGGACTGACGATTGGTGAAGTGCTCTATTGCTCACGTCTGTTTAAACCAGCAAGTCTTAGCCATGCTGAAGGCGGCGATACCTATGAAATTCTGTCGCTAGAGATTGGTGTAAGCGCCAGTGCGCTTAGTGCGAAGAACGTGGAGATTGCCTTTAACGAAATGGCAGTCAGTGATACCAGCAACGTGAAAATCACAACGGTGAGCGTATGAGTAACCGGTACAGCACGCTGGTGCCGTCTGCGCAGCGGGAGTCACCAAAGTTTCTGGCGACCGTTGAGGCGCTGGGGCTGGCGTTTAGCACTCAGCAGAGCCGTAGTGCTGCGCTGATACCGGCGTTTGACCTTGACCGTGCCGTGGGTAAACAACTGGATGTACTCGGGCTTTGGATTGGCCAGGGACGTACCATCAACGCGCCTATTGATGACTATTTCTTTACCTTCGACAGTGAGCCATTGGGGTTTGATTACGGCTACTGGAAGAACCGATACGACGCGGATTTTGGTTACGTCGATTTAGATGACGAAAACTATCGCATGGTGCTGCGTGCCAAAGTCGGTGCGAATAACTGGGACGGCACAATGGAAACGCTACCCGCTATTTTGCAAAGCATCTGGCCAAAGGGAGATATCCAGATTAGCGTGCGTGATAACCAGGATATGACAATGACAGTGTCTGTTCACGGTAAGGCCATTTCCACCATGACAAAAGAAATTATTCGCCAAGGCTATCTTGCTATTAAGCCAGGTGGTATCGGCATTATTTATGAAATTACGGAGGACAACGATGGCCGTAAATGAATTTAAGACGTTCGCTACTGGTGAAAATGCCAATGTAATTTCCCAGACTGAATTCGATGAAATGGCAGCCCGCGACGTAGGCTTTGAAACTGGCATTGCCCGCAGCGAACAGCTTAATAAAGTCTGGCGCCAGGCGAGTGTTATTGCTCATGTTGTTGCCGGGTTTATTGCGCAAACTAATAATGAGGACGTGGTTGATGACGGGGATGTTGCTTCACTTCAAAAGAAATTAAAGTCTGCACTTTTGACGAATGCGACAGAGGCTATTCCCGATGCATCACTGACAATTTCAGGAATAACAAAACTCAGTAATGCAACGGATAGCGACAGTGAGACGGTCGCAGCAACCTCTAAAGCCGTAAAAACTGCGCTTACTCGCAGCCTGGATATGATTTATCCCGTTGGGGTGGTGATGTGGTTTGCACAGAATAAAAACCCAAATGAGCTGTTTCCGGGAACGACATGGAAGTATGTGGGTGAAAACCGTACGGTTCGTCTCGCAGCGGCTACTGGTGCGGATCTGCTAACAATTGGGGGGGCTGATACGGTTACGTTGACAGCCGCAAATATCCCTTCTCATAGCCACAGTTTTTCAGCCTCAACAAACAGTTTTGATTATGGAACAAAAACGTCGAGCAGTTTTGACTATGGTACAAAGGCATCCAGCAGCTTTGACTACGGGACAAAAACATCAAGTAGCTTCGATTATGGTACCAAAAACTCAACTAGTTCCGGAGCTCATACTCATGATCTGCCGAGTTATAATACGGGGAGTTTAAGTAAACCTTACCTCGAAGTTACCGTGTTAGGGAGGACAGGTTTTAATGGTACAAACTCGACCTCATTATCCGGAGCACATACTCACACGGTGGCATTGGGTGCTCATACACACAGTGTTGCATTGGGTGCTCATACGCACACTGTTGCATTAGGAACTCATAATCATACGGTTACTATG
>JALAGK010000131.1 GCA_022712475.1 Enterobacteriaceae bacterium | reverse complement strand
GTTTAGGGGGGCGCGACCTGAGCGCTGAGGTTGGCGGCATCAGCGCGCTGACGGCACTGGATATGCTGGCCGCGAATGATGCCACGCAAGTCATTGCGTTTGTCTCCAAACCACCGTCACCCCAGGTGCGAACCCGTATTATCGCCGCGATGCAGGAGGTGGGGAAACCGGTTGTTGCCCTCTTTTTAGGCAGCAAACCCGAGCAGCGTCGTGAAGGCAACGTCTGGCTGGCGAACTCGCTGTCTGATGCCGCGCAACTGGCGGTGCTGTTAATGCGCGTGGCACAACAGCGGCAGACCCAGCCGGAGGTGGTTGGCAAAGGCATTTGCGGACTGTACGCCGGCGGTACGCTGGCGGCTGAAGCCGCGATGCTGCTTTCTGCCGGGCTTGGAGTGCCTGTCAGCGAAAGCCATGCGCAAGGCGTCATGCTGGAGGCCAGCGGCCACCGGATTGTCGATCTTGGCGATGACAGTTACACCCTCGGCAGACCGCATCCGATGATCGACCCGGCAACCCGCAGCATTGAAATTGAAAAACTGGCCGCACAGACGGATGTGGGCGTGCTGTTGCTGGATGTGGTTCTGGGCTACGGCGCGTGTGCCGATCCGGCAGGTGCCGTTGTGGAAGCCATTTCTCAGGTGCGTAGCCACCGCACCGCGCCGCTGGTGGTGATAGCCACGCTAACCGGGACCGAAGCGGATCCCCAGGGGCGCAGCGGGCAGAGCGAAAAACTACGCGAGGCCGGGATAGCCGTCGTTGAAACCCTCGAAGAAGCCGTACTGCTCGCGATTAGCCTCACGCACCATCGGGCGCACAACGCGCGCGCAACACCCGGCACGCTTCTTGATGGTGTACAAGTCATCAACGCAGGTTTGCGCAGTTTTGCGCTGGATTTACAGAGCAGCGGTACACCGGTTGTGCATTATCAGTGGGCGCCCATTGCCGGGGGCAATGCCCGTCTCGCCAGTTTACTCAAACAGTTACATTAAGTTCAGAGGTACGGATATGTATTCATCTATTGCACAGGCCAACGACGCCATTATCGAACGCATCAAAGCCGCGCGCCCGCACTGGGTGGCGGTAAAACCGGCCAAAGAGGCCGTGGTTGAATTAGCTTCTGGACGTAAATTACTGCACGCAGGCCCGCCAATCGCCTGGGCAGATATGACTGGCCCCATGCGCGGAGCCTGTATTGGTGCCTCGTTGTTTGAAGGCTGGGCGGCAACCGAGGACGAGGCCGTGCAGTTACTGGAGCAGGGCGAGGTCGCGTTCATTCCTTGCCATCATGTGGGTGCTGTGGGGCCAATGGGCGGCATCACCTCCGCGAACATGCCAGTGCTGGTCGTTCGTGATGTGGTGCATGGCAATCAGGCCTGCTGCAACCTCAACGAGGGCATTGGTAAAGTCATGCGCTTTGGCGCGTATGGCGACGACGTTCAAAAACGTCTGCGCTGGATGCGTGACACGCTGTCGCCGGTGCTGCAGGACGCGCTTTCACGCATGGAAAACGGTGTTGATCTCACAGCCATAATGGCGCAGGCCATCACGATGGGGGATGAGTTTCACCAGCGTAATATTGCGGCCTCCTCACTGCTGCTGCGCACGTTGTCGCCGGTGATTGCCGGGCTGGATCGCCCGAAGGCAGACATTATTGAGGTGCTGCAATTCCTGAGTGTGACCGATCAGTTCTTCCTCAACCTGGCGATGGCCTACAGCAAAGCGGTAATGGATGCGGCGGCAGAAATTAAGGCCGGATCCATTGTTACCGCCATGACGCGCAACGGGCGTGATTTTGGTATCCGCGTAAGCGGCACCGGGGAGCGCTGGTTCACCGCCCCGGTGAACACGCCGCAGGGGCTGTTTTTTACCGGCTACAGCCAGGCCGACGCCAACCCGGATATTGGTGACAGCGCTATCACGGAAACGCTCGGGATAGGTGGTGCGGCAATGATCGCCGCACCGGGCGTTACCCGTTTCGTTGGCGCAGGAGGTATGGGGGCAGCGCTGGAAACCTCTGAGGAAATGGCCGAGATCTATCTGGCGAGTAACCCGCTGTTCCAGATCCCATCCTGGGATTTCAAAGGCGCCTGCCTGGGGCTTGATATTCGCCGTGTGGTAGAAACGGGCATTACGCCGTTGATCAATACCGGTATTGCCCACCGGGAAGCGGGTATTGGTCAGGTTGGCGCGGGAACCGTGCGCGCGCCATTGCTGTGTTTTGAAAAGGCAGTGGAAGCGCTGGCTGAACTGCATCATATCACGGCGTAATCGCTCGGCCAGCTGGAAACGGCTCGGGTGTTTTTGCCTGCCCGGGCCGGATGAGACGCGAGATTGCCGTTTGGTATGGCGGAGGACAAATGCTCACTATTCACGCGCTGGCCTGCGCCGGGCTCCATCAACTTCCTGATGGCGAATGGCAGTTACACAGCCGTTTTACCCAGGCCATTAACTACCAACATGCGCAAGGCGCACTGCTAACACTTTTTCGCTACGGTAAGGGGATGGGGCCGGCGGGCGTGCTGCTCAGCCGGGCTCAGTTTTCCCGTGTGACGCACGTCGAACGACTTTTCAAAAAAGGAACGACCTTGCAGGGGCAAGGGGTAGCGCTGTACCCGCTGCGCCAGCTCCATTTGCGGGTCAACGCAGGTGCTGTCGCTGCTATCACGCTGCCAGCCGTTACACACTTAAGCGGGCTGTGCGGCGCATTAAACCCACCACCTGGACAGCGGCCACTTGCATCAAAGATTATCACGCAACTCGAATGCTGGCGTCAGGGCGAGAAGCCTGACTGGGGCTGGCTTCTCGGTTATGGCCCCGGGCTTACGCCCAGCGGTGATGACGTATTAACCGGAATGCTTGCCGTATTGCATACCACGGACTTATTTACTCGCCTGCCTTCTTTTTTACCCCCAGCGGATCAACTTGCACAGCTGACAACTTCGGTAAGCTGCAGCTATCTGAACAGTGCCAGAAGGGGGGAGTTTTCAACGCCGGTACTGAAGGTGATACGCCATTTGCAGTCCGGTCGCAGCCCACAACCTGCTATTGGGCGCTTACTCTCACTCGGGCATACGTCGGGTGCCGATATCTTGCTGGGAATCTCAATAGCGCAGCGGTGGTTACAGGGGCTCGATTTAAGGGGAACGCATGCTCGATCAGGAAACAATACGCACGTTTATTCGGGTTGCTGAAACGGAGAGCTTTTCCCGTGCAGCCAGCTCATTACACAAAACCCCCGCAGCGATAAGCTATCGTATTAAAACGCTTGAAGAGCAGGTGGGGACACAACTTTTTTTACGCACCACCCGCACGGTCAATCTGACGCTTGCCGGGCAGCATTTGCTGGAGCAGTGCAGGCAGTGGCTTAACTGGCTGGATGCGATGCCCGATGAGCTTCAACAAATCAATGCAGGTGTTGAAAGACAGGTGAATATTGTTATCAATAACCTGCTCTATCAGCCGCAAACCACAGCGGATCTTCTGACATGGTTGCATCAGCAGTTTCCTTTTACCCGGTTTCAGATTTCCCGCCAGGTGTACATGGGCGTGTGGGACTCGCTGTTATATGACGATTTCCAGTTGGCGATTGGTGTCACGGGCTCGGAGTCGCTTTCTAACAACATCTCTTTACTGCCGTTAGGTGACATCAGTTGGCAATTTGTCGTGGCGCAGAGTCATCCTTTAGCGCGCCATTCGGCACCGATTCTGTCTGACGACATGTTACGCCGCTATCCGGCTATCAATATTGAAGATACCTCGCGCACGCTTACGCGCCGCGTTGCCTGGCTTTTGAGCGGGCAAAAGGAGATTAAAGTGCCGGATCTGAGTACCAAGCTCGCCTGCCATTTAAGCGGTCTCGGCGTAGGTTTTTTACCGGAGCGGATGTGCCGACCGTATGTTGAATCTGGCGCTCTGGTGGTCCGTGAGGTGATCAATCCACGCCAGCCCTCACCGCTTTCTATTGCCTGGAAGAATGCGGGTAGTGGAAAAGTGGTAAGCGAGATTGCCGAGGTGTTTAAGCAGAAAAATGGGTTAGTCAGTGGGTTTCTCAGGATGGTCGATAAGCCAGCAGAATCTTAATGTTGCCCGTGTCCTTTACAGAGTCATGTTGAAAAATGGCATCTTCACCCATTTTTGTTTACCTTTGACAGGTCGTTTTCGTGAAGACTGTCTCATTTTCTTTGTTTTTGACATGACCAAGGATTATTGAATGGAAGATTTGAATGTTGTCGATAGCATAAACAACGCGGGCAACTGGCTGGTGCGCAACCAGGCACTGTTATTGAGCTATGCGGTCAATATTGTCGCGGCAATCGCCATCATTATCGTTGGCCTGATTATCGCACGCACGGTTTCCGGGATGGCCAACCGCGTCATGCGGGCGCGCCACATTGACAGTACGGTGGCTGACTTTCTTTCTGCGATGGTGCGTTATGCCATTATCGCTTTTACCGTGATTGCTGCGCTGGGGCGCGTGGGTGTACAGACGGCCTCGGTTATCGCCGTTCTCGGTGCCGCCGGTCTGGCTGTAGGTCTGGCGCTGCAGGGCTCGCTCTCAAACCTGGCAGCCGGCGTACTGCTGGTGACGTTCCGCCCGTTCCGCTCTGGCGAATATGTTGATTTGGGTGGTGTAGCCGGTACGGTGATTAACGTGCAGATTTTTTCTACCACGCTGCGTACCGTAGATGGCAAAATTGTTGTTGTGCCAAACGGTAAAATCATCGCGGGTAATATCATTAACTTCTCGCGTGAACCGGCGCGCCGTAACGAATTTATTATCGGCGTTTCTTACGATGCCAACACCGATGAAGTGATCCAGACTATTAAAGACATCCTCCAGGCCGACGAGCGGGTGCTCAAAGACCGCGAAATCACCGTGCGTCTCAACGAACTGGGGCCGTCAACGGTGAACTACATTGCGCGTGCCTGGAGCAAGAGTGGTGACCTGCAGGAGGTCTACTGGGACGTACTGGAGCGCATCAAACGTAGTTTTGATGAGAAAGGTATTAGCTTCCCGTATCCGCAGATGGACGTACGCGTCACACAATCGACGCCGAATTCATAATCAATGGGGCCAGCGCTTGCTGGCCTTTTTATTGCTCGCTATATACCTGTGTGCCGGGAAAACGCTGTGGATAGCACAGTCTGCTGGTCGTTCACCTTTGTTGACCCACATTCTGGCCCTGACATTAGTTACACTTATCACTGATTAAAATTATCCATTTCCGCTAATGACAACGGCTCGCTACACTCTGCGGTATTTCATAAAGAGCAAGGAGCGTGGGCGTGTTAGCGTATTATTTACAAGGGCTTATGCTGGGTGCGGCAATGATTCTGCCGCTGGGACCGCAGAACGCATTCGTCATGAACCAGGGCATTCGTCGCCAGTATCATTTGATGGTGGCTCTGCTGTGTGCGCTGAGCGATCTGGTGCTGATTTGCGCCGGGATTTTTGGCGGTAGCGCCCTGCTGGCACACTCGCCGTGGCTGCTGGCGCTGGTGACCTGGGGTGGCGTGGGATTTTTGCTGTGGTACGGTTGGGGCGCGTTGCGCACAGCCATGAGCCGCGACATTGCACTAACGCACGATGAGGTCATGAAACAGGGCAGGCTGCGGATAATCACCACCATGCTGGCAGTTACCTGGCTTAATCCGCACGTTTACCTGGACACATTTGTGGTGCTCGGCAGTCTTGGTGGGCAGCTTGAAGCTGAGCCGAAGCGTTGGTTTGCTATCGGCACTGTGAGTGCGTCATTCCTGTGGTTTTTTGGGCTGGCGATACTGGCAGCATGGATGGCGCCCCGGCTTCGCACGGTTTTGGCACAGC
Organism: Enterobacteriaceae bacterium; assembly: GCA_022712475.1. GTDB lineage: Bacteria > Pseudomonadota > Gammaproteobacteria > Enterobacterales > Enterobacteriaceae > Tenebrionibacter. The sequence goes on along the minus strand of JALAGK010000131.1, from coordinate 3,338 downwards.
GTATTATCAACGCTGCAGTGGGGGGGGTAATGATTTATATTGCTCTGCGGCTCGCCCAGGACGGCGTGCAACACCTCGCACGGCTGATGTCGTGAATCACCCGAATCTGATAGACATTATTTTTCAGCGAACTATGCTTTTGCAAGGCTCTACCCTTAGCGGGTGGGAACATAATCCGCCATTGCGCCCGTAGACAGGTTTATACGGGTGTTTCTCGGCTCTAAGGTCGGGAATATCATGTGGAAAAGCACGGAGGTCATACAGTGAAGTTTAAAGTTTTAGCGCTGGCCGCAGCACTGGGTTTAGGGGCGTTTACCGCACAGGCAAATGAACTGCCGAACGGGCCACACATCGTGACATCGGGTGCTGCGAGTGTGGATGCGGTACCAGATATTGCCACCGTTGCCATTGAGGTCAGCGTGATGGCACAAGATGCCGCTACAGCCAAAAAGCAGGCCGACGAACGTGTAGCCCAATATCTGACCTTTTTGCAAAAAAGCGGTGTTGAGAAAAAAGACATCAGCTCAGCCAACCTGCGCACGCAGCCGGAATACGATTATCTGAAAGACGGTAAATCGCAGCTTAAAGGCTACCGTGCTATTCGCTCTGTTGAAGTGACGGTGCGCAAACTCGATAGCCTCAACGAGTTGCTGGATGGCGCGCTGAAGGCGGGACTGAATGAAGTCCGTTCGGTGACGCTGGGGGTTGCCAACCCGGAACAGTATAAAGACAAAGCGCGTCAGGAAGCGATTAGCGATGCGACGGCTCAGGCACAAAAACTGGCACAGGGCTTTAACAGCAAGCTTGGCCCGGTTTACAGTATCCGTTATCACGTTGCCAACTACCGTCCGGCACCGATGGTGCGTATGATGAAAGCCGCTGATGCTGCGCCGGTTTCCGCACAGGAAACCTACGACCAGCAGTCCATTCAGTTTGATGACCAGGTGGATGTGGTGTTTGAACTGCAGCCAGGTGGGCAGAACGCTGCTCAGCCAGCCCCAGCCCCAGCCCCGGAACACAAGCCCGCGCCTGCGCAGAGCGACAGCACTCAGCAGTAAGCAAAAAAGCCCCTTGAAGGGGCTTTTGGGAGTAAAAAAAACCGCCTTCAAGGGCGGTTTTTTTATTCAGTCCTGGCGCAGTACCTGTTGGCCGTAAGCCAGTAGCGCGTCGGTAACGTTGCGCATCATGCGGCTTTCCGGGGCAAAACGGTGCCAGAACAGCATCCGGCGCTGGAACAGGCCCGGCGTCAGGTCGATGAGCTCACCGCTTGCCAGTTCACGCTCAATCTGCAAATGCGGGATCATGCAGCAGGTTGTACCCTGGCGCGCCAGCTGCACGAAGGCTTCTGAGGAGTTGACGATGTGGCACGGCACGCTGCCCGGCGACAGATCGAAGTTTTGCTGCAAAAAGGCCTGGTGCATATCATCGAGATGATCGAACGCGACAGCAGGGGCTTTAAGCAGTGCAGAACGGGTGACGCCGTTGGGGAAGTAGCGCTCGGCAAAGGCCTTAGATCCAACAAAAAGGTAATCCAGCGCGCCCAGCTTATCGACCAGACAGCTTGGCAGCGGTTGAGGCTGGATACTGACGGCACCTACCACTTCGCCGCGGCGCAAGCGCTCCTGAGTGCGGGTTTCATCCTCAACCTGCAAGTTGAGGCGAATGGGTGAGTCGGCCAGCACGGGCGCCAGCGCGGGTAAAAGCCAGGTCGCGAGGCTGTCGGCATTGACCGCCAGTGACAAGAGCAGCGGCGTAGAGCCGGTCTGCTCATCACCCAGCCACTCGTCTTCCAGCAATTCCACCTGGCGCAGCAACGCCAGCAACTTTTGCCCTTGCTCGGTAGGGCGAGGCGGCACGGTGCGTACCAGCAAGGGTTGCCCGAACATATTCTCCAGCTGCTTAATACGCTGAGAAACCGCGGATTGGGTGATACATAGCTTCTGCGCGGCGCGTTCAAAGCCGCGCTCGCGGATGACCGCATCCAGCGCCTGTAATGTTCTGTAGTCCGGGCGTTTCATTCTGATGTTGCACTCCTTTTCATCGCTTGCGCGTCACTATGACACAATTTTGTCTGTGTGCCAGCAAATTGCACCCTGTGACGCAGGCGAGATTCCGGTAAACCGGGCCCCCATTTTTTGCTCCATGCTCTATAATGCGCGGCATATTTCATACCACAGGCAAAGAATCATGACGCAGGATGAACTGAAAAAAGCAGTTGGCTGGGCCGCGCTGGAATATGTGCAGCCGGGTACTATTGTGGGCGTGGGCACCGGCTCGACGGCGGCGCATTTTATCGATGCACTCGGCACCATGAAAAGCCAGATTGAAGGCGCGGTGTCCAGTTCCGATGCCTCGACGGCAAAACTGAAGGCGCTGGGTATCCCGGTTTTCGATCTTAATGACGTTGATAGCCTGGGGATTTACGTCGACGGCGCTGATGAAATTAATGACAACATGCAGATGATCAAAGGTGGTGGCGCGGCGTTGACGCGTGAAAAAATCATTGCCTCGGTCGCTGAAAAATTTATCTGCATTGCCGATGCGTCCAAGCAGGTCGCTATTCTCGGTAACTTCCCGTTGCCGGTAGAGGTGATTCCAATGGCGCGCAGCTGCGTGGCTCGCCAGCTTGTGAAACTGGGCGGTCGCCCGGAATACCGTCAGGGCGTGACAACCGACAATGGCAACGTGATTCTGGACGTTCACGGTCTGGAAATCATCGATCCTGTTGCGCTGGAAGACGCCATCAACGCCATTCCCGGCGTGGTGACCGTTGGCCTGTTTGCCCGCCGTGGCGCTGACGTAGCGCTGATAGGTACGGCCGATGGCGTGAAAACCATCAAATAACCGTATGCCTGGGGCGTACAGGCGCCCCAAAATAGTGAAAATTCTCTGCGGCTGAATTTAGTGACATCTGTCACATATTTTTACCCCGTCCTTTTTATGTTCTGTTGTTAAATCCCTCACTGGCGTTTTGTGCTGCTTTCCTTTGTCCCATGAATTTTCCTCAGGATCACGACGCAAACGTTTATATTGCCGCCGACGCAAATTTTGATATGTTGACAGAAGGCTGGCTTATCGCCGTGATGCCAAACACAACAGCACAATTCAGACAGTTCAGATAAAACAGGGTCGGGTAATGGCAAAAGTATCACTGGAGAAAGACAAGATTAAATTTCTTCTGGTTGAAGGCGTACACCAGAAGGCCGTCGACAATCTGCGCGCGGCAGGTTATACCAACATTGAGTTCCATAAAGGCGCGCTCGATGACGAAGAACTCAAGGCATCCATTCGCGATGCGCATTTTATTGGCATCCGTTCCCGCACCCATCTGACAGAAG
>JALAGK010000130.1 GCA_022712475.1 Enterobacteriaceae bacterium | reverse complement strand
GTTCATGCGGTTAAACCAGAGCCGCACTGGGCGATTCCGCAAGGTGCCAGCGCGCACGACACATTCTGGGACTATATTTCGCTCCAGCCAGAAACGCTGCATAACGTGATGTGGGCCATGTCTGACCGCGGTCTTCCTCGCAGCTACCGCACTATGGAAGGGTTTGGTATTCATACCTTTCGCCTGATTAATGCACAAGGAAAAGCCACGTTCGTACGCTTTCACTGGAAACCAACAGCAGGTAAAGCCTCACTCCTGTGGGATGAATCGCAAAAACTCACCGGACGCGATCCGGACTTTCACCGCCGCGATCTGTGGGAAGCCATTGAGGCCGGAGACTACCCGGAATTTGAGCTGGGATTGCAGTTAATCCCGGAAGAAGACGAGTTTGCATTCGACTTCGACCTGCTTGACCCAACCAAACTTATCCCTGAAGAGTTGGTACCGGTACAACTGGTGGGCAAAATGACCCTCAACCGTAACCCGGATAACTTCTTTGCCGAAAACGAGCAAGTGGCGTTTCATCCAGGTCATATCGTGCCAGGGCTTGATTTCACTAACGATCCGCTGTTACAGGGGCGTCTTTTTTCCTATACCGATACCCAAATCAGTCGCCTGGGTGGACCAAACTTTCACGAAATCCCGATTAATCGCCCCACCTGCCCTTATCACAATTTCCAGCGCGATGGCATGCACCGGATGGATATTGAGACCAACCCGGCGAACTATGAACCCAACTCCATTAACGACAACTGGCCACGAGAAACGCCCCCAGGGCCGCACCGTGGAGGCTTTGAGTCGTATCAGGAACGCATGGATGGGCATAAAGTGCGCGAGCGCAGTCCCTCTTTCGCGGAATATTATGCACAACCACGGCTATTCTGGCTCAGCCAGACGCCAGTGGAGCAGCAGCATATTATTAATGCCTTCAGCTTCGAGCTCAGTAAAGTCGTACGCGCCTATATCCGTGAACGGGTTGTCGACGAACTGACGCGTATTGATAACCAGCTTGCTCAGGGTGTCGCGAAGAATCTGGGTATTGAACTGACAGATGAACAACTCAATCGAGCCCCTCCTCAAGACGTCAATGGCCTGAAAAAAGACGCCTCCCTGAGTCTGTATGCTATACCGAGCGGTTCGGTTAAAGGCCGCGTAGTCGCGGTATTACTTAATGATAACGTGCGTTCAGCTGATCTGTTAGGCGTACTAAAAGGACTGAAGGCTGCAGGGGTACACGTGAAACTGCTTTACAGCCGAATGGGTGAAACCACTGCTGATGATGGGTCATGCATTAACGCCATGGGTACCTTCAGCAACACACCTTCGGTTACGGTTGATGCTGTTATCGTCCCGTGCGGCGATATCGCCTCCATTATTGATAACGGCGATGCCGTCTATTACCTGCTTGAGGCCTGGAAGCATCTTAAAGTTGTTGGACTGCTTGGCGATGCACGCCAGTTCCGCAAGAAACTGACAGCAGACAGCGCTACCGATGCGGGGCTTATCGAAGCTGATAATACCAATGGCAGTTTTATTGATGATTTTCTGCAACAGCTCGCCGCGCACCGCGTCTGGGCACGTGAAGGAAAGATAAGTAGCGTGCCAGCCTGACGGCCCATCGACGCAACAACACCGGCCTCGAGGGCCGGTTTTTTTATTTCTTTTGGTGAAACGTAGCGCGTGTTTACGACATCACCAGATATTCCCGATATACTCTCACCCGACAATGGACAACAATACCTCAAGGATATCCCATGAAAAAAATGACTTTATGTGCGGTTACACTCGCCCTTGATCTTGCGGGCTGTGACGGGCAAAACGCCGCCAACAATGCGTCTATCGGCAATTTCTCAGCCAAACAAGAAACGCTCTCCTCTGCCAGTGCTGCAGATATCAAAGCCGACCTGGCTGAGCTCAATAGTGTTATCAATAGCGCGAACAGCGAAGCTGTCAGCATGCGTGAGGAGTTGATGAAGGCAAACAGTAACAACGATAAAAATGCGGCGACGGCAGTACTTAAGCGATCGCAGAACCTTCAGGAGAGTACCAATGCTAAACTCATCGCTCTTACCCTGAAAAGCCAGGAGGTTCAGGGGCTGCGCCTGAAAATTGTCGAAGGGAATATGAAAGCGATTGAAATGGCGAAAATTGCCAGCAAAGACACGCTCTCCGATGCCGACAGAAAAGAGCTCAGCGAGCTGGGCAAGCAATCTGTCGCTTTACAAATGCAGGCCGGAACGCAGCTCAATGAGCTCAACAGCCAATACAGTAAGTGATTCACCGTGCCATAAATGAGTCAAACGTATAACAGGAACCTGGCAAAGTCCTCTTCCAGCCGGTTCCTGTCTTTTGCCCTCTATGAGCAATATGGGCCGGGATTTTCTCAGTAACGCGTAATTACAGCCTAATATCACAACCGTAGTCTGGAAAAATCAGCGCAATCCAGCTTAAGAGTGCCCATCCCCCCCCAACAATAGTTCCCTCCTGAGAGGCGACTTGCCTGCTCTCGCAGACATTCAAAGGAGCACGTCCCGCCGTATGTTGTTTATTCCAGCCTTGTGGATACAAAGTCAGTCAGAATACAAAATAAGATAAGAGACGTTATATTTAATCACTTTCAG
>JALAGK010000129.1 GCA_022712475.1 Enterobacteriaceae bacterium | reverse complement strand
TGATTATGTCAATTTACCCGTGGAACCAGGTGGGTACTAACGGTAGTCCGTTTGTGTTGACGTTCCAGCACCTTGGCATCACTTTCGCGGCCAGCATCCTTAACTTTGTGGTGCTCACCGCCTCGCTGTCGGCGATTAACAGTGATGTATTTGGCGTGGGTCGCATGATGCACGGCATGGCCGAGCAGGGCGCGGCACCTAAAGTTTTTGCCAAAGTATCGCGCCACGGTATTCCGTGGGTGACGGTGGTGGTAATGACCGGCGCGCTACTGGTGGCGGTTTACCTGAACTACATCATGCCAGAAAGCGTGTTTCTGGTGATTGCCTCGCTTGCTACTTTTGCGACTGTCTGGGTGTGGATAATGATTTTGCTTTCACAGATAGCATTTCGCCGCCGTTTGTCTAAAGACGAGATAAAGGCGCTGAAGTTTAAAGTGCCAGGCGGGGTGGCAACCACCACTGCCGGGCTTATCTTCCTGGCGTTTATCATTGTGTTGATTGGCCTGCACCCCGAAACCCGAATTTCACTGTATGTCGGTTTTGCGTGGATTGCGCTGCTGCTGGTCGGCTGGGTGTTTAAACGCCGTCACGATGCAAAGTTGGGCAAAGTGTAATAGTCTGTTAGCCTGGCTGGATGTGAAAAGCCCCGTTGTGATGACGGGGCTTTTTTTCAGCTTTAATATGCAATACGCGTTATCACAGCGTGATAAACGAAAATATATTCTGAATAAGAGGATTGCCAGTGCATTGAGTATGCGAGCTTTTCTTTGTGGCCGCTGCGCTCCATCCGTTTTCTGTGTTCTCCTCCCCCCGTGTCCTCCCCGAATCAGTGGCGTAATGATGAGCAACCGCCCTGGTTGATATGGCAAGGTGGGGCCATTTTCAGACACAGGGGAAGCACCATGTTAAAGGCCTGGCACCTGCCGGTGGCGCCGTTTGTCACCGTGCGTGAGCAAAAAATGACCGTTACGTTGTGGCTTACAGGCGATGCGCCGCCGCAGCGCGTGATGTTGCGTACCGAAATTGATAATGAAGAAACGCCGCTCAAAATGACGCGGCTGTCGCGCGAGCCGCAGCCTGGTGTGACAGTGTGGCGCGTGACGCTGGATGTCAGCGGCGGGCAGGCACGGCGGCGTTACAGCTTTAAATTGCTGTGGGATGATCATCAGCGCTGGTTCACGCCACAGGGGTTTAGTGATTTCCCACCGGCGCGCCTTGAGCAATTTGCTGTGGATCTTCCAGATACGGGCCCGGACTGGGTCGTGGATCAGATATTTTATCAAATCTTCCCGGACCGGTTTGCCCGGGGAAAAAATCGCACGCCGGAGCAAGACCGCGTTTACTGGCACCACGCTGCCGGGCGCGAAATAGTGCGCCGTGAGTGGCACGAACCGCTCACGCCAGAGGCGGGTGGATCAACCTTTTACGGCGGCGATCTGGACGGTATTAGTGAGAAATTACCGTATCTTAAGCGACTTGGTGTCACGGCGTTGTATCTCAACCCGGTATTTGTTGCACCCAGCGTGCATAAATATGATACCCAGGACTACCGTCACGTTGATCCGCAGTTTGGCGGTGACGATGCACTGCTGCGTTTGCGCCACACAACCCGTGAACAGGGCATGCGGCTGATACTTGATGGTGTGTTCAACCACAGCGGTGATACCCACGCGTGGTTTGACAGGCACACTGTAGATTCACCGGGTGCCTGTCATAATCCGGCTTCGCCCCAGCGTAGCTGGTACAGTTTTTCGTCTGACGGGCTGGCGCTGGACTGGCTTGGCTATGCCAGCCTGCCGAAGCTCGACTATAGCGCCTGCGGCGTGGTGGACGAAATTTATCGTGGCGAAAACAGTATTGTGCGTCACTGGTTGCGCGAGCCTTGGAACATGGACGGCTGGCGGCTCGACGTAGTGCATATGCTGGGCGAGAGCGGCGGAGCGGCTAACAACCTACTGCACGTGGCGGGCATTCGTCAGGCAGCGAAGGAAACGCGCCCGGATGCTTACGTGTTTGGTGAGCACTTTGGTGATGCGCGCCAGTGGCTTCAGGCCGATGCGGAAGACGCTTCAATGAACTACCGGGGTTTTACCTTCCCGCTGTGGGCGTTTCTTGCCAACACCGATATTTCTTACGATCCGCAGAAGATTGACGCCCAAACCTGTATTGCCTGGATGGAGCAATACCGCGCGGCGCTCTCGCACCAGCAACAGTTACGCATGTTTAACCAGCTCGACAGCCACGACACGCCGCGTTTTAAATCGCTGCTGGGTCATGATGTGGCGCGTCTGCCATTGGGCGTGGCCTGGCTTTTCTGCTGGCCTGGTGTGCCTTGCATTTATTATGGCGATGAGGTGGGCCTGGACGGGGATATGGACCCCATGTGCCGTAAGCCATTCCCGTGGGACAAGGCGCAACAGGACACTGCGCTGCTGGCGCTTTACCAGCGGCTTGCAAAGCTGCGTAAGCAAAGCCAGGCGCTGCGTCGCGGTGGTTGCCATGTTGTATATGCCAAAGGCGATGTTGTGGTGTTTGCGCGCGTTCTCGGGCGCGAGCGGGTGCTGGTGGCGATTAACCGTAACAATGCAGCAGAAATAATGCTCGAATCCACGCCGCTACTGGCTGATGGCGTCTGGCAGCGTCTGGAGGGGGAGGGGGAGTGGCGCGACAACAGCATGGCGCTGCCAGCCATATCCTTTACGCTCTGGCGCAGTCGGTAATGCATTATTGCCAGTGACCGGCTGCGGATATGTTTATTTTTTCATAC
>JALAGK010000128.1 GCA_022712475.1 Enterobacteriaceae bacterium | reverse complement strand
TCTCAAAATACAGCGTCCGTTCGTCTACAAAAATAAAAATAGCTTATCTGAAGCAGCAATCTGTAGTGGTGTTGCGTTATCTGATATAGAAGCGGTTTGGTGTAATGGTATTAGCGAAAGTTTACGCACTGAGATATTGCTAAATCTTCAGGTTGATGCGCCTGAAGTAAGTCCTGATTTTATCAATGTGGACAGCGCCCTTGGGTATTCGGTTGATATGGCAAACTGGATTACTTTAGCGCTTGCAGCTGAGCACGCTGGAAATTCACGGAAGGCACAACTGGCGGTGAGCCTGCATGATGATGTTGTTATGCAGATCGTATCTTTTGATGAGAAGAGCGCACGGTAACATAAATATGATGGGTTATTTGCTGTTTGTATTAGCATCCACGCTTTTTGCAATTGCATTTATCTTTATGGGAAAAGGGGAATATGCGATTGCACCAGAACACCGGATTGTTGCCCTGGCAATAGTGGTAATCGTTGCTCTGGTGATGTTTCTTATGCGAGATATCTGGAAATATTTTTATTCTCGCTTTGCTGCATTATCTTTCCGGCGACAAATCGTTGCCTCTCCAGATAAAGAAACTAAGCCTAAAGCATCTCTAAAGCAATCTCAGGAGTTTCAGGTAACCCTGCGCACGCATCTGCGTGCTATCTACACCTTCTTCTGGCGCTCTAAAGTGCGCCTGCTGCTGGTGGTGGGAGCAGATGAGGATATCGAGACGCTGGTTCCTCAGCTACGCACGCACGGCTGGGCAGAAGGTCACGGCACGGTGCTGATTGCCGGGGGCGACCTTAAAGCGGAGCCAGACACCAGCCGGCTGGATGCCCTGAAGCGCCTGGCGCGCCGCCGCCCGCTTGATGGCATTGTGTGGGTAACGCGTGAGTCAGACTATCCGGGCGCGGCCTGGATGGACCACGGCTTGCGACATCTGCAGCAGGCCGGCGCACGGCTGCGCTGGAATGCGCCGTTGTATCTGTGGCAGCTCAGTAAGGCGAGTGCCGATGACGAGCGTGCCCGCCAGCCGGTTGGGGCATTTTTTCCACCACGGGCCACTGAGGCGCAGGTGACGGAGTACCTGAACGCGCTGCCGGTGGCGATGCTTGAGCACGGCATGCCTCAGGTGACTCAGGACACCCACCATAACTTTCTGTTGCGTCTCGGGCTGGAGTTGCGTGAGAAAGGCGTGGCGCGCTGGTTGCAGACGCTCTCGCCCTGGTTTTCCGGTTATTCACATCGCGTTCCCCTGCGTGGTCTGGTATTCAGCCCGGTTACGGTGCAGGACAGCCAGTCGCCTGCTGACTCCCGTCACGCCTCTTCGCTGTCATCCTCTTACGCTGAACCCCTGTTTACCCCGGTTTCCGCCCGCCACTGGCAGCCGGATGCGTCCTGGTCCGCTCTGCTTGCCGACTGCAAACAGGCGCGCGGTATTCGCCCCGGCGTGCCGTGGCTGGCAGGGGCCTGCTGGGCACTCGCCGGTCTGATGGTGTTGTGGGGCGCAGGCACGTTGCTCTCCTTTGCCGTTAACCGTCAGCAGATTGTCACGGCGGCAGACCAGGTGCAGAGCCTGAAGAGGCATGAGGGCGATTACGCGCAACAGCTGATGACGCTCAAGGACTTACGCAACCACATCGCGCAGCTTCAGAAACAGCAGGCGCACGGCAGTCCGTGGTACCAGCGTTTTGGCCTCAACGCACGTGACCCACTGCTGGCAGCGCTGATGCCGCTTTATGGCAAAGCCAATAACCGCCTGCTGCGTGATGACGCTCAACGCAGACTCAGTGAAACCCTGGATGCGCTGGTCAGTCTGCCGCCGGACAGCCCACAGCGTGCCGCCGGTGCTCAGGCCGGTTACGGCCAGCTCAAGGCGCTGCTGATGATGGCGCGCCCCGAAAAAGCCGACCCGGCGTTCTTCGTGCAGGTGATGAAACAGGTGCAGCCGCAACATACCGGTATTTCGCAACCGCTGTGGCAGGATTTGTCCGTCGACCTGTGGACGTTTTACATGACCAGCCTGCCTGCACAACCGTCCTGGAAAATCACACCGGATAAGGAACTGGTCAGTCGGGCACGTCAGGTGCTGCTCCAGCAGCTGGGCCAGCGTAACGCCGAGAGCACGCTCTATGAAAACCTGCTGAAAGCGGTGCGGCGCAACTATGCCGATATGCGCCTGGAAGACATGACGGGCGACACCGATGCCCGCCGCTTGTTTGCCACCGATGAGGTGGTACCGGGCATGTTCACCCGCAAGGCATGGGAAGGCAGTGTACAGGCGGCGATTGAGAAGGCGGCCAGCAGCCGACGCGAGGAGATTGACTGGGTGCTGAGCGACAGCCGTCAGTCGGTTTCTGATGAGGTCTCACCGGAACAGCTCAGGCAGCGTCTCACGACACGCTATTTCACCGACTTTGCCGGCAGCTGGCTGGGTTTTCTCAACAGTCTGCGCTGGAATGAAACCCATAACCTGTCAGACGTCACTGAACAACTGACGCTGATGAGTGACGTGCGCCAGTCGCCGCTGATTGCCCTGATGAACACGCTGGCGTATCAGGGCCAGACCGGTCGTCAGAGCCGGGCGCTCAGTGACTCGCTGCTGAGTTCGGCCCGCGACCTGCTGCATAAAGACGAAGCGCCGGTCATCAGCCAGCAGAACACCGGCCCGACCGGCCCGCTTGATGGCACCTTCGGCCCGCTGCTGACGCTGATGGGTAAGGACAACAACGGCGCGGTGATGGGCCACGATGATTCGCTCAGCCTCCAGACTTACCTCACCCGCGTCACCCGCGTGCGCCTTAAGCTCCAGCAGGTGGCCAACGCGCCGGACCCGCAGGAAATGATGCAGGTACTGGCGCAGACCGTGTTCCAGGGCAAGAGCATCGACCTGACGGACACCCGTGAGTACGGCAGCCTGGTGGCGGCAAGCCTGGGTGAGGAATGGAGTACCTTCGGCCAGACGGTGTTCGTACAGCCGCTTAAGCAGTCCTGGGAAACCGTGCTCCAGCCTTCGGCCGCGAGTCTGAACCAGCGCTGGCAGGACACGATAGTGAACAACTGGAACAGCGCGTTCGCCGGGCGCTACCCGTTTGCTGCCGGGAAGAGTGAAGCCTCCATGGCGATGCTGGCAGAGTTTATCCGCCGCGATTCCGGGCGTATCTCGCGCTTTCTCAACGGTGAACTGGGTGGTGTGCTCAGGCGTGAAGGCTCGCGCTGGGTGCCGGACACGGTCAATGCGCGTGGGCTGAACTTTGACCCGGCGTTCCTGCGTGCGCTTAATCAACTGAGTGCGCTCTCTGACGTGATGTTCACTGACGGCAGTCAGGGTATCAGCTTTGAGTTGCTGGCACGCCCGGCACCGGGCGTGACCGAAACCGTGCTGACGGTTGACGGCCAGAAGCTGCACTACTTCAACCAGATGGAAAGCTGGCAGCGTTTCCGCTGGCCGGGGGATACCTACAAGCCTGGTGCCATGCTCACCTGGAGCAGCGCAAAAGGCGGGGCGAAGCTGTATGGCGACTGGCAGGGCGCCTGGGGCCTGGTGCGCTGGCTGGAAAAAGCAAAGCGCGCCCGTCTGGATGAGAGCCGCTGGCAACTGACGTATATCACCAGTGATGCGCAGCTGCAGTGGATATTGCGTACCGAGCTGGGTGAAGGCCCGCTGGCGCTGCTGCGCCTGCGTGGTTTCACGCTGCCGTCGCGGATTTTTACCATTGATGCCGCTGCAATGGCACAGGCGATGAGCCCGTCAGAGGCCGCCGTGGAGTTGCCGGACCTGGCCGACGACACCGTAGAAAATCATGGATAATGCGCCAC
>JALAGK010000127.1 GCA_022712475.1 Enterobacteriaceae bacterium | reverse complement strand
GCCGCAGCCAACATCGAGTACCGTGCGCCCGGCAAGCGATGAAAGGTGTGGTAGCACGCGCTCCCACTTCATATCTGAGCGCCATTCAGTGTCAATGTCTACGCCATAGAGCGAATATGGACCTTTACGCCACGGCATCAGGTTGCGCAGCAGCTGCTCAAGGCCTTTTTTCTGTCCTTCACTGAGTGGTGTTTCGCTCTCGGCGCTCACGCTGTGCAGCAGATCGAGACGATAAGGCGACATCTCTGGCAGGAAGGTAATGGCGTTGTGCCAGTGCTTGAGCTGGCCATGCTGTTCGCCACGTTGCCAGGCTGCAATTTGCGCGGGTAGCGTTTCCAGCCAGTGGGCGAGCGGGCCTGTGGCTATCTGGCTGTAAAAGGGACCAAAATCTGTCACGCGCCCTCCTGGGCTTTGAGCGCCACTAGCGAGCCGAAGTTAAAGCACTGGAACCACAGTCCGGCATGGGCAAATCCGGCTTTCATCAGGCGATCAGTGTGGGTCTCGACCGAATCGGTCAGCATCACGTTTTCCAGCATGCTGCGCTTCTGGCCAATTTCCAGTTCGCTGTAGCCGTTCGCTCGCTTGAAGTCATGATGCATTTCAAACAGCAATTCGCCGACGCTTGCGTCTTCAAAGCTGAATTTTTCTGACAGCACCAGCGCGCCACCGGGGCGCAGGCCACGGCAAACTTTATCCAGCAGCGCCTGACGATCGTCAGGTGCCAGGAATTGCAGGGTAAAGTTCAGGACCACCAGCGAGGCGTCTTTGATGTCGATATCGCGAATATCGGCTTCGATAACATCAACCGGGGTGGCGGCGCGAAAGGCGTCAATGTGGCGGCGGCAGCGTTCGACCATTGCGGCTGAGTTATCGACAGCAATGATACGGCAGCCTTCATGATGAATGTTGCGACGTACCGACAGCGTGGCGGCACCCAGCGAGCAACCCAGATCGTAGATACGGCTGCCCGGCTGGACAAAGCGCTCTGCCAGCATGCCAATCATGGCAATAATATTGGAATAGCCGGGAACCGAACGCTGAATCATATCGGGGAAAACTTCAGCGACGCGTTCGTCGAAAGTCCAGTCCCCGAGCTTATCGATCGGGGCGGAAAACAGCGTATCGCGGTTAGACATAAGGTGTTCCGGAAAAACAAAGGGCGTCTTGTGTCAACGCAGTGTGAAAACCAACTCCCAGGGCAGATACCACAGGTTAACCAGTACCATCAGCACCAGCGAGCACCAGGTCGCCAGCATTCCGGTGCGCCGCCAGCGTACGAGCCGGTGGTGGAAACCGTAAAAGTGCATGATGCGCCCAGCGATCATCATCAGGCCGCAGAGATGCACCATCCAGGTCTCTGCACCATCCATCTCAAGCAACAATAATAAGAGTAGCGCAATGGGAATATATTCCACTGCATTACCGTGGGCGCGAATTGCACTTTGCAGCTCAGTAAAGCCGCCGTCGCCATAAGAGACGCGATAAAGCATACGCAGGCGAACAACGTCATAAGAAAGCTTGATCAATATTAACGCACCCAGCACGGCATATAGCGCGCTTACCATAGAAACTCCGTTCAGAACCAGGCCGATGGCTGGCGTATGATAGCCCGAGCCGCTGCGGCTGTCGCTATGAACAAGACAAACTCAGTCGTGTCGCAGTGCACATGGCTAAAATTTGTGCTCAGAACAGGCTTTCTTGTTGCGGGATAGAGGGCGCTTCGCCAAGTGACGGAAAGCGGGAGCGCAGTTGCGGCCACAGTCGGTGAACCAGCTCGGGTGCCTGCGCAATGTCTGGCGTGTGCAAAAACAGCCACGGCGTACCGTCTTGTTCCCACTGCGGCAGTTTGGCAAGCCAGGGTTCAAACAGGGCAGCGTTTTGCGCCATATCGTCGCTACCGATAAAACGCACCAGTGGGTCAGCTGCGGTTTTTACCGCGTGTACCGGCAGCTTCGGTTTTTTACGCTGGGCTTCGCGCACCGCCTCGCTGTGGGGCAGAGCGCTATGCACCGGGCGGCTGTCGAGCACGACCCGGTTCATACCGCGCGCGTGCAGGCCGCGGTTGAGCGCTTGCTCCTCTTCACCTTTGGCGAAAAATTGCGGATGACGCACTTCTACACCGTAGCGAAACTCGGCAGGCAGCGTATCGAGAAACGCCCATAACGCAGGCAAATCCCGAGGACCAAAAGCGGCGGGCAGTTGTAGCCAGTACTGACCAATGCGTGTTGCCAGCGGGGCCATACGGCTGAGGAACTCTTCGCGCAAATCATCACAGTTGCGCAGTGCTGCCTGGTGGCTAATGGTCGCCGGAAATTTAAAGCAAAAACGAAAGTTGTCGGTGGTCATGGCCTGCCAGCGAGCGACGGTTTCCGCAGAGGGCAGAGCATAAAGCGTGGTATTGCCCTCAACACAGTCAAAGTGGCGTGCGTAATCTTCAAGGTTAGTGATGCCAAGACGCGTCCACTTCGGGTGCGACCACTGCGGAAGGCCGATGCGAATCATGACAGGGCCGTGAGAATCTCATCGGTGCTGCGAACGCGACCGATGCGAGGGAAAATATGGGTGAAACTGCCGTTGTGCTGTGCGCTATCGGCTGCGCTGCAGGCATCTTCGGCAATCACCAGATTAAAGCCTAATTCCCAGGCGTTACGGGCGGTGGATTCCACGCCAATATTGCTGGAGATACCACACAGAATAATGGTATCGATACCGCGACGGCGCAGCTGTAGTTCCAGATCGGTGCCGTAAAACGCGCCCCACTGGCGCTTGGTGACTTCAATATCACTGTCGCGTTTACCCAGTGCGAGTGGGTAGGTCCACCAGTCCGGCGGTAGTGCACCGCCATTAAGTGAGGCGTCCACTGGCTGTTTTAACGCCTCAGCAAAGTCTGCTGACCAACCAACGCGTACCAGCACAACTGGCGCCCCCCTGGCCCGGCACTTTTCGGCGAGCCTTGCGGCGCGTGCTACCACGTCATCTGCGCTATGGGGCCCGCCGGCAAATGGCAAAATTCCTTCCTGAAGATCGATAACCACCAGCGCGGACTTTTGCGCGTTAATCTGCAACATAGGTACTCCGTTAACAAATTGATAATTCAACGTTACCTTAAGCCGCTCGTGTTTTAAAGGTTTACTCTTTTTGTTAGATTTTGTGAGAATAATGCCCTGACTTACCGTACTGCATTGTGCAAAGCGCGCAGCAAACGTGCGGGCAGGCGGCGGCGGGCTTATCGTCAGGCCGAATATCCAGTATAATAGCCGCCTTTTTTATTCAGTTGTGACAGATGACAACAGCCGCGTCGTGGCGCCAGTGGCAGCCAGCCCCTGCGGCAAGTAAAAGGATATCTCATGCGTACAGAATATTGCGGGCAACTGCGGTTGTCCCATGTGGGGCAGCAAGTAACGCTTTGCGGTTGGGTCAACCGCCGTCGCGATCTCGGAAGTCTCATCTTCATTGATATGCGCGACCGAGAAGGTATCGTGCAGGTGTTTTTCGACCCGGATCGTGAAGAGGCGTTTAAACTGGCCTCTGAATTGCGTAATGAGTTCTGCATCCAGATTACCGGCACCGTGCGTGCGCGTGAAGGGCGTAACGTCAACAGCGACATGGCAACCGGTGAAGTTGAAGTGTTTGCCACTGAGCTTTCCATCATCAACCGTGCCGAGCCGCTGCCGCTGGACTCAAACCAGGTCAATACCGAAGAAGCGCGTCTGAAATACCGCTATCTGGATTTACGTCGCCCGGAAATGGCCCAGCGCTTGAAGACCCGCGCGCGTATTACCAGCTTTGTGCGCCGCTTTATGGATGAGCACGGTTTCCTTGATATTGAAACGCCAATGCTGACTAAAGCCACGCCGGAGGGGGCGCGTGACTATCTGGTCCCAAGTCGCGTGCATAAAGGCAAATTCTACGCACTACCGCAGTCGCCGCAGTTGTTTAAGCAGCTTCTGATGATGTCGGGCTTCGATCGTTACTACCAGATTGTGAAATGCTTTCGTGACGAAGACCTGCGTGCGGATCGCCAACCAGAATTCACCCAGATTGACGTAGAAACTTCCTTCATGACTGCGCCGCAGGTGCGTGAAGTGATGGAGAAAATGGTGCGTCAGCTGTGGCTGGATGTGAAAGGCGTGGAGCTGGGTGACTTCCCGATCATGACCTTTGCTGAAGCGGATCGCCGCTATGGTTCTGACAAACCGGACCTGCGTAACCCGATGGAACTGGTAGACGTGGCCGATCTGGTGAAAGACGTGGAGTTTAAGGTCTTCTCAGGTCCAGCAAACGACGCCAAAGGCCGCGTAGCCGCTCTGCGTGTACCCAGTGGTGCGACCCTTACCCGCAAGCAGATTGATGAATACGGCAAGTTCGTGGAAATCTACGGTGCGAAGGGCCTGGCATACATCAAAGTGAATGAGCGTAACGCAGGCCTGGAAGGCATCAATAGTCCGGTAGCGAAGTTCCTGAATGCTGAGATTGTACAAGCGATTCTGGCGCGCACGGATGCGCAGGATGGCGACATGATTTTCTTTGGCGCGGACAAGGCGCGCGTAGTGTCTGACGCACTCGGCGCACTGCGCCTGAAAATCGGCAAAGATCTGGCTATCACTGACGAAAGCGCCTGGGCGCCTTTGTGGGTTATCGACTTCCCGATGTTTGAAGACAACGGCGAAGGTGGCCTGACTGCCATGCACCACCCGTTCACCTCACCGCGCGATATGACGCCAGCTGAGCTTAAGGCTGAGCCGGAAACCGCGATTGCTAATGCCTACGATATGGTTATCAATGGTTATGAAGTAGGTGGCGGCTCTGTGCGTATTCACAGCGGCGAGATGCAGCAGACGGTGTTTGGCATCCTCGGTATTAACGAGCAGGAGCAGCGCGAAAAATTCGGCTTCCTGTTGGACGCACTGAAATACGGTACACCGCCACATGCGGGTCTGGCATTTGGCCTGGACCGCCTGGTGATGCTGCTGACCGGCACTGACAACATCCGTGACGTTATCGCGTTTCCGAAAACCACGGCTGCAGCTTGCCTGATGACCGAGGCCCCGAGCTTTGCGAACCCACAGGCGCTGGAAGAACTGAGCATCGCCGTCGTGAAAAAGGGTGAGAGCAACTAACATGGCATATAAGCGCCCCGTCTCGGTACTGGTCGTGATTTACGCCGAGGACACCGGGCGGGTGCTGATGCTGCAACGGCGCGACGATCCCGCCTTCTGGCAGTCGGTAACCGGCAGTCTGGAGGTGGATGAGCAGGCGGCACATGCGGCGAAACGTGAGGTTATGGAAGAGGTCGCCATTGATATCGATGGTGAACATCTGGCGTTAGTCGACTGCAACCGCACCGTTGAATTTGAAATTTTTGCCCATTTGCGTCATCGCTACGCGCCGGGCACATTTCACAATACCGAATATTGGTTTTCTCTGGCGCTGCCCTGCGAGCGACCGGTCGTCATCAGTGAGCATCTGGCCTGGCAATGGCTTGATGCGCATGAGGCTGCTGCGCTGACGCTGTCGTGGAGTAACCGGCAGGCGATAGAAGAGTTTTGTTATTAATTTGAGCCTTAATACCGACGTGTTGCGTACAGCGCAGTGTCGTTGGGTACCGGGCAATTCTGGAGAGAGATATGGCAGGTCATAGTAAATGGGCCAACACGAAACACCGTAAGGCGGCCCAGGACGCGAAGCGCGGTAAAATCTTCACTAAAATCATTCGCGAGCTGGTAACGGCGGCAAAACTCGGCGGCGGCGATCCAGCATCCAACCCGCGCCTGCGTGCGGCTGTCGATAAAGCGCTCTCTAACAACATGACGCGCGACACGCTTAACCGCGCCATTGCGCGTGGTGTGGGCGGCGATGAAGATGCGAACATGGAAACCATCATCTATGAAGGCTACGGCCCGGGCGGCACAGCCGTGATGGTGGAATGCCTGAGTGATAACCGCAATCGTACCGTAGGCGAAGTGCGCCACGCGTTCAGTAAATGCGGTGGTAACCTTGGCACCGACGGCTCAGTGGCTTATCTATTCAGTAAGAAAGGCGTTATCTCGTTTGCAGAAGGCATTGATGAAGATGCCGTGATGGAAGCCGCGCTGGAAGCCGGTGCTGAAGACGTGGTGAGCTATGACGATGGCGCTATCGATGTGTATACCGCATGGGAAGAACTGGGTCAGGTGAAAGACGCGCTGGAAGCGGCGGGTTTCACCGCTGAGAGCGCTGAGGTATCCCAGATCCCGTCAACCAAAGCAGACCTGGATGCGGAAACCGCACCGAAAATGCTGCGTCTTATCGACATGCTCGAAGACTGTGACGATGTGCAGGAGGTTTACCACAACGGTGAGATCTCCGACGAAGTTGCGGCTACGCTCTGATGTAATGTCTACGGGCCAACGGCCTGCCGACCGCATGGCTGACATGACATGCGGTCGGGTTATTCAGGGTAATTCCCGCGACTAATCAGCGAGGCGCAATGGCCATTATTCTCGGCATCGATCCCGGTTCGCGCATTACCGGCTACGGGGTGATTAGCCAGACAGGCAGACAGCTCACTTATCTTGGCAGCGGCTGTATTCGTACAAAGGTGGATGACTTACCCTCACGACTGAAGCTGATTTACGCCGGTGTGAGTGAGTTGATTACCCAGTTTCAGCCAGACATTTTTGCCATTGAGCAGGTCTTTATGGCCAAAAATGCCGACTCGGCGCTTAAGCTTGGCCAGGCGCGCGGTGCGGCTATTGTCGCGGCGGTTAACGGTGAGTTGCCGGTGTTTGAATATGCTGCGCGTCAGGTAAAGCAAACGGTGGTAGGCACTGGTGGCGCAGACAAAAGCCAGGTGCAGCACATGGTACGCAACCTGTTAAAATTACCCGCTAACCCACAGGCTGACGCTGCTGACGCACTGGCTATCGCCATTACGCACTGTCACGTCAGCCAGAACGCTTTGCAAATAAGCGCCACACGTCTCAATCTTGCACGCGGCAGGTTACGCT
>JALAGK010000126.1 GCA_022712475.1 Enterobacteriaceae bacterium | reverse complement strand
TATTATAAGCACTGACGTTAACCGTGGTTGCACTTATAGGAAAAACAATTAATTAACAGGGAGTTGCGGGTGAATCTACCAGTTGGTAGACAGTGTTCGACTGCTTCGATGTAGTCACAGACCGGGGATGGTCCACACCACGCGATAAAGATAGCCGCCTCATTCACCAGCCTTCGGGCTGGTTTTTTATTTTCTACAGACAAAAAAAGCCGACATACCTGGCAAGTATGTCGGTAAATGGTGTTGGCATATAACGTGAGGTGATTTGACCTCGAAACGTATGATGCCAGAGTAAGTCTTTTTGTGTGGTTACTTATCCTGGCTGTAGTCAAAGAAACGTAATGATTTGTGTGGCTTAGCTATCAGTGGCTGCGCGCACTGCGCGAATGCCCGCAATCAGGCGCTGTACGCCGTCTTCAAGCTTCACGCGTGGGCAGCCGGCATTAAGGCGAATAAAACCTACACCTTCATTGCCGTAGGTAAAGCCGGGCATTATCGCCACTTTTTGCCGTTCAATCAGTTCTTGCTGTATCGCGTGGTCATCAAGGCCGAGTGGACGTAAGTCAATCCAGGCCAAATAGGTGGACTGTGGCATACGCCAGTCTACCTGCGGGAAGGCGCCGTTAAGCTCCCGGGCAATAAATGCCAGATTTTCGCTCAGGTAGTCGCGCAGCGCATCCAGCCAGGGGGCGCCCTCACGGTAAGCTGCGATGTGTGCCACCAGGGCCAGCACCGCTGGGGAAGAGAGTCCATCCTGACCTTTAAGTGCATCAAGATAACGCGCTTTGTCGTCCGGGTTGTGAATCAGCCCGTAAGCGCCGGTCAGTGCCGGAATATTAAAGCTTTTGGACGCCGAAGTGATAAGCGCCCAGCGGTTGCGACCCACTTGTGTCCACGGCGTATGGCGGTTTTCTCCCCAGACCATATCCATATGAATTTCGTCGCTGATAACGCTGACGTTATGGCGTTCACATAACACAGCCATATGCTCAAGCTCAGTCCGGGTCCAGACCTTACCGGTCGGGTTGTGTGGACTGCACAGTAACATTAAAGAGCACTGTGGGCGCGCCAGCAGTGCTTCGAGCGCGTTCATATCACACTGCCAGTCGCCGTCAATAAGCGTCAGCGGAGCGGGCAGCACCTGACGGTTATTACCGTTGATGGATTTAAAGAAGGCGTCGTAGGCTGGGGTATGCACCAGCACTTCATCACCAGGATTGCTCCACTGGCGAATGAGTTGTGAGGCCATATAAATTACAGACGGACCGTAAATGAGTTGCTGTTCATCGATCTGCGCGCCAAAGCGGTCGGCAAACCAGTGGGCAATCGCGCCGCTAAATTGCGGATTTTGCCAACGGCTGTAGCCCAGTACGCCGTGGTTAAGGCGCTGGGTCAGCGCATTGAGCACACAAGGGGCAGTAGGGAAATCCATATCGGAGATGGTAAAGGGCAGTAAATCGGGCGCGCCGAAGCGATCGGCAACATAGTCCCACTGCGTGCACCAGGTGCCGTGGCGGTCTACGGGGGTGGAAAAATCGAACATAGTACCTCTGAAAGACGGGCTCCCTCATGGGGAGGGAGCCGGAAAATTAAGCCTGAACGCTGTTCATCAGCAGTTCCATCTCATCTTTAACCGACTGCACCTGCGGTCCTATCACCACCTGTAAATTGTGCTGATTGAGCTGTACAACACCAATAGCGCGCAGTTCTTTCAGGGCATCCGCATCAACCAGGGACATATCTTTTACCGACATACGCAGACGGGTGATGCAGTTGTCGAGGCTGATGATGTTATCCGCCCCGCCCAGTGCTGCCAGGATAGCCGGTACGTTGTAGCCGGATTTGCCGATGGTGCCGCTAATGGCTTTCTCGACCTGGCTTGCTTTCTCAACGTCGCGGCCCGGCGTTTTGATGTTAAAGCGCGTGATGGCAAAGCGGAAGATGCCATAGTAAACCGCAAACCAGATAGCCGCTACGATTGGTACCATATACCATTTAGTGGACAGCCCGTGCAGGATGCCGAAGACCACAAAGTCAATTACGTTGCCGTCGGTATTGCCTATGGTGACGCCAAGGATAGCCATCATAGTAAAGCCAAGGCCAGTCAGAAGGGCGTGAATGAGGTACAGCACTGGTGCAACGAACAGGAACAAAAATTCCAGCGGCTCGGTGGTGCCACCGACGACACAGGCCACAACGCCTGAAATCAGCAGGCCCTTAATCTTGTGGCGGTTTTCCGGGCGTGCACAGTGGTACATTGCCAGTGCCGCACCAGGTAAACCCCCCAGGAACGCAGGCATTTTGCCCTGTGACAGGAAGCGCGTGGCGCTCTCGGCAAAGCCTTGAGTCTCGGGGCAGCTTAGCTGGGCCTGGAAAATGGTCAGCGCGCCGCTCACGTTGTGACCACATACCTCAAGTGTGCCGCCAGCGTCAGTAAAGCGAATCAGTGCTACCAGAATGTGGTGCAGGCCAAACGGCAACAGCAACCGCTCGCCAGTACCAAAAATCATTGGCCCGAAATCCCCGGCGCTGTTGATAACATGTCCCAATCCGGCAATGCCCATTGCAAAAAACGGCCAGATGAGCGGAATAACCAGGCCAAACAGCCCCAGTACCAGCAGCGTGATAATGGGGACAAAACGGGTGCCGCCAAAAAATGCCAGCGCGTCCGGTAAACGAATCGTGTGAAAGCGCTCGTGCAGCATAAACACGATGACGCCCACCATCACCGCACCCAGAATACCGGTATCAATAGACTGAATACCGAGGATATTTTGAATGTTATTGGCTTTGAGCACGTCGGCATCCGTGGTCGGCAGAATGCCTTTGGCCGTCAGCCAGAAGTTAACCGCCAGATTCATCACCGCGTAGCCTACAAACCCAGAGAAGGCGGCGACGCCTTTATTCTCACGCGCCAGACCGAGCGGGATGGCGATACAGAACATAACGGGCAGGAAGCTGAAGGCGAAAGAGCCGACTTTGCTCATCCAGGTAAACAGTAACTGCAATACCGGGTTGCCGAGAAACGGCAGCAGAGTGATAACATCACGGCTGCTTAAGGAGCTGCCAATACCCAGCATGATGCCGCAAAACGACAGCAGTGCTACCGGCAGCATGAAGGTTTTGCCCAGACTCTGGAAAAACTCCCAAAGCGTAATTTTTTGCGTGGTTTTAGCCGTCATAAACGACTCCCTGGAGAAAGTATGGAAAGTAAACGCAGCGTAGGATAAAACGTTTTACCTGGTTTTTTTACGGACAATTCCAGGTAATTTGATGTTGTTAACAGATTTCACT
Source organism: Enterobacteriaceae bacterium (assembly GCA_022712475.1). Classification (GTDB taxonomy): domain Bacteria; phylum Pseudomonadota; class Gammaproteobacteria; order Enterobacterales; family Enterobacteriaceae; genus Tenebrionibacter. The sequence continues at coordinate 825 of JALAGK010000126.1, read as the reverse complement.
GGCTCAGATAGATAAAACGTTTTATCTATCACGAAATCTGATTTTTGGCGTAATAAAAGAGACGGCAATGACGCTGCTAAAACGAATCACCATAAACGATGTGGCGCAGGCCGCTGGCGTGTCGGTCAGTACAGTATCGCTGGTGCTGAGCGGAAAAGGGCGTATTTCCAGCGCAACGGGAGAGCGCGTGAATGCCGCTGTAGAAAAACTGGGTTTTGTGCGCAACCAGCAGGCTGTGGCGCTACGCGGCGGTTACAGCGGTGGCATCGGGGTCATTGTTCACGACCTGTGTCACCCTTTTTATGCTGAGCTGACGGCAGGGCTAGCAGAAGAACTCGAGCAAAACGGACGCACATTGACGTTGCTACAGGACGGGGGCGATGTCGAGCGCCTGCAACATTGCGTGGACAGACTGATAGCGCAGGGCGTAGACGGCATTGTGATTGTGGGTGCCAGCGCTGGCTGGGCCGAGCTGCGCGAGCGTGCCGCGCAAAGTGGGGTGGCGCTGCTGTTTGCTTCCTGGGCAAGCCATCCTGATGAAGTGGCGATGGTGCGCCCGGATAATCAGCAGGCTGCCAGGTTGATAACCGAACATCTGATCAAAAAGGGACACCAGCGCATTGCCTGGCTTGGCGGACACAGCGCGTCGCTCACGCGTGCCGAGCGGCTCGGTGGCTTTTGCGCCACGCTGTTGCAGTATGGTCTGCCGTTTCACAGCCAATGGATTATTGAATGCGAGTCCACCCAGCGGCGTGCCGCGCAAGAGGTGGCTAATTTGTTACACCGTAACCCAACGATTACAGCAGTGGTATGTCATAACAGTAC
>JALAGK010000125.1 GCA_022712475.1 Enterobacteriaceae bacterium | reverse complement strand
TAGCCTGGTACTCTCCTGGTTTGAACAAAAAGCGATTGTTATCCTGCTGACGCTGCTGTCGCTGGGTGTGAAAAACATCGTTACCGGGCCGACCGCACCGGGCTTTTTCACCCCGAACCTGCTGGCTGTGCTAAACGAGAAATTTGGTTTGCGTCAGGTCACCAGCGTTGATCAAGACATGCAGCAGATGCTGAGCGCATAAGGAGAAAACAATGACGATGCCAACGTCTGTATGCCCGTACCGCATGCAGGTGCACCACATCAAACAGGAAACGCCAGATGTCTGGACGCTGTCGCTGTTCTGCCATGACGCGTATCCCTATGAAGCAGGCCAGCACGCGCTAGTCAGCATCCGCAATAGTGCCGACACGTTGCGTGCCTACACCCTCTCCTCCACGCCAGGCGTAAGCCCGTTTATTACGCTGACCGTGCGCCGTATTAACGGCGGCGCGGGCTCCCAGTGGTTGACGCGTGAGGTTAAGCGCGGCGACTACCTGTGGCTATCGGCTGCTCAGGGTGATTTCTGCTGTGCCGCGCATCCGGCAGGCCGCTATCTGCTGCTGGCCGCAGGCTGTGGCGTTACACCGATTATGTCCATGCGCCGTTGGCTGGCAAAATTCAGCCCGCTTGCAGACGTGCAGGTAATTTATTGCGTGCGTTCACCGCAGGACGTGATTTTTGCCGACGAATGGCGTGACTTTCCGGTGACGCTGTTTGCCGAAGAAGGCAACGTACACGGTTTTATTCCCGGGCGTCTAACCCGTGAGCACCTGGCATCAGTACCGGGGCTTGAAAACCGCACCGTGATGGCATGCGGCCCGGCACCCTGGATGACATTTGTCGAAGAACAGGTCAGAGCGCTCGGCGTTACTCGCTTCTGGAGTGAGAGATTTTTCACGCCGCTGGCCGCTCCCTCCACAAGCGGGTTGAAAATCTCCACGCTGGCACCCGTTCGTGAGTTTTACGCACCAGTCGGCAGCACGCTGCTTGAGGCGCTGGAAAGTAACCGCGTACCTGTCAATGCCGACTGTCGGGCCGGCGTGTGCGGCTGTTGCAAAACCAGAGTCGCCAGCGGTGATTACAGCGTGACCAGCACCGCAACACTGACCGAACAGGACATCACTGACGGTTATGTTCTGGCCTGCTCCTGCCATCCACAGAGCGACCTCGTGCTCGCCTAATCCCTCTTGCCGCCTCAACCGAGGCGGCACGATTCGCCTCACATCCCTTTTCTCGTCGTCTACGCTTAATCGCATCAGCCAAAAGCCTTTAAAGGAGATGTGATGAAGCAAACCGTAGCCACATATATTGCCAAAACCCTTGAACAGGCGGGCGTAAAGCGCATCTGGGGTGTTACAGGTGACTCCCTTAACGGACTGAGCGACAGCCTTAACCGCATGGGCACCATCGACTGGATGCCGACGCGCCATGAAGAAGTGGCCGCCTTTGCCGCCGGGGCCGAGGCGCAACTTAGCGGCGAGCTGGCGGTGTGCGCGGGCTCATGTGGGCCTGGTAACCTGCATCTGATTAATGGTCTGTTCGACTGTCAGCGCAATCATGTGCCGGTGCTAGCCATTGCGGCCCATATCCCATCAAGCGAAATCGGCAGCGGCTATTTCCAGGAAACCCATCCGCAAGAACTGTTCCGTGAATGCAGCCACTACTGTGAGCTGGTGTCATCACCCGAACAAATCCCCCAGGTGCTGGCCATCGCCCTGCGCAAAGCGGTACTCAACCGCGGCGTTTCGGTCATTGTGCTGCCGGGTGACGTGGCGCTGAAGCCCGCGCCGGAAACGGCCAGCAGTCACTGGTATCCCGCCCCGCAACCGGTGGTTGTGCCCCAGCAGGCTGAGCTTGAAAAACTGGCTCAGGTACTGCGCTACGCCAACAATATTGCGCTGATGTGCGGTAGCGGCTGCGCGGGCGCACACGACGAACTCCTGGCTGTTGCCGAAAAACTGAAGTCGCCCATTGTTCATGCTCTGCGCGGTAAAGAGCATGTCGAGTACGATAACCCTTATGATGTGGGTATGACCGGGCTTATTGGCTTCTCATCGGGTTTCCACACCATGATGAACGCCGACACGTTGATTCTGCTTGGCACTCAGTTCCCTTACCGCGCGTTTTATCCAACAGACGCACGCATCATCCAGATAGATATCAACCCCGCAAGTCTCGGCGCACACAGCAAAGTGGATATTGCTCTGGTGGGTGATATTAAGGCCACGCTGGCCGCCCTGCTACCCATGCTGGAAGAAAAAACTGATCGCCGTTTTCTCGACAAGGCACTGGAGAATTACGCCGAGGCTCGTCAGGGGCTGGACGCGCTGGCCAAACCCGGTGAGCACGGTATTCACCCGCAGTATCTGGCCCAGCAAATTAGCCATTACGCCGCAGAAGATGCTGTCTTTACCTGCGATGTAGGCACGCCCACGGTGTGGGCCGCACGTTATCTCACGATGAACGGCAAGCGCCGCCTGCTGGGCTCGTTTAATCACGGCTCGATGGCAAACGCTATGCCGCAGGCGCTGGGCGCCAAAGCCTGCGCACCAGAGCGCCAGGTCATCGCTATGTGTGGCGACGGCGGCTTTAGCATG
>JALAGK010000015.1 GCA_022712475.1 Enterobacteriaceae bacterium | reverse complement strand
CATCCACGGTATCCCACCGGTTTTCCGATAGCCCTTATTGCCCTGATACAGAATGCGTCCTTCCAGCATATAGGTGATAGTTTCAAACTCTTGATGCGGATAGCTGGGAAAGCCCGCGATATAGTCGTCAGGGTTGTCGCTGAAGAAGATATCAGTAAGGGCCAGGACGCGACTCCTCACTTCGGCATTGGCCCAGAGCGCGCTTTAGCCTGGCGCCAGCGTTGCTTTCAGTGGCTACGGGGAATCAACCGGGTGATAGCGTAAGTGGGATACTTACAATGGAAGCTAGTCAGATGGTTGCCACAATTAAAAAAAACCTGGCGAAAATGCCAGGTTTTTGTCTTTTAGCGGCGCTTAGCCAGCAGACGCAAAGCAAATGCAGCAAGGAGTAGGCCGCCGAAACCGAAGATAATATCGCCCGGTACGCGCAACCAGACCAGCGTTTCTACTACAGAAGAATGCACGACTTCCGCTGAGCGGGCATACCACAGCCCTTTATCCACACTGGCCCACGCCTGATAAATCCCAACCGGTAATAATGTCAGGAAAACCATCATAGTCAGACCGATATTCATTAGCCAGAAGGCCCATTTCAGCAGACTGTCGACCCAGACATGTTCTCCCATTAGTCCACGCAGGCAGAAGAGCATCAGACCGATCCCCAGCAAGCCGTAAACACCAAAGAGTGCTGCGTGGCCATGTGCTGCCGTCAGGTTCAGCCCCTGGACATAATAGAGTGAGATTGGCGGGTTGATTGCAAAGCCCAGCAGACCCGCACCAACCATGTTCCAGAAGGCAACAGCAACAAAGAAGAAGATCATCCAGCGATAGCGCTGTACCCATGGAGCTTTATTCAACAGGCGATAGTTATGCGCAGCTTCAACGCCCACCATTGAGAGCGGAACCACTTCCAGAGCAGAGAAGATTGAACCCCAGGCGATAACAGAGATCGGCGCACCAGTGAAGTAGAGATGGTGCAGCGTACCGAGGATGCCGCCAAACAGGAAGATAATGGTGGAAAAGAGCGTCGCTTTATCGGCGGCGCTGGCCCGAATGAGGCCGAGCCGGCAGAAGATGAGTGCAATCACAGCCGTGGCGAAGACTTCGAAGAAACCTTCCACCCACAGGTGTACCAGCCACCAACGCCAGTATTCGATAATCGCGTAGTGCGTATGGTAGCCCCACATCAATGAACTGGCGTAGAAAAGACCGATACAGACAGCGGCCAGAAACATGAGAGTGATCAGACCGCGGTTTTCTGATGGCCGGGCAATTGCAGGCCAGAGCGCACGACCGACCAGCAGGAGCCAGATCATCAGGCCGACGAATAGCAGCCACTGCCACAGACGCCCCATATTGGTAAATTCCAGCCCTTGTGAACCGATATAGAAGTTCTGGCGGGAATCGAGATACCCCATGGTACCCAGCCAGCCAAATGCCAGCGAACCAACAACGAGTATCAGCAGCGCAATAAATAGAATATTCACACCGGCACGCTGGAAGCGTGGTTCATGTCCGGAGATAAGTGGTGCAATATAAAGGCCGGTCGCCAACCAGGCCGTTGCGATCCACAATACAGAGAGCTGCGTATGCCAGCTACGCAGTACCGTATAGGGCAGTATGCGTGATAGCGGAATGCCGAAGAAATCCTGGCCTTCTACGGCATAGTGTGCGGTCATTGAGCCCAGTAAAATCTGAACAAGGAATAATGCAATAACCACATAGAAATATTTGGTAGTCGCCCGCATTGATGGCGTTAGTTTAACGTTGAATAACGGATCTTTAGACGGTGAGGCTTCCACTGACTCATGTTCGTCACGAATCTGATACCATACCAGCGCACCAATCCCGGCCAGCAGTAAGATCACACTCGCGACAGACCAGATGCCCAGGCTTGGACTTGGCGTATTACCAACCAGTTCCTCATGTGGCCAGTTACTGGTATATGTAATCGTGTTATTCGGACGTTCTGTTGTGGCAGCCCATGCGCTCCAGAAGAAAAAGGCGCTCAGATCGGCGCGTGCAACGGCAGAAGAAAGTGTATTCTCTTTCATTGCATATTCCACGCGCAGCTTATGAAATGCCGGAGCATCACTGAACAGACCGTCGTAGTGTGCGGCAAGCTGATGAATTGCTTGCGCGCGTTGAGGAGTAATGACAACTACATTACGCTGCGCATCATAGGTATTATGGCGCATCTCCTGTTTCATCAGTCCGCTGGCAACCAGCTGCTGTTCGGGCGGTAGTACGTCAAACGCAACGTTGAATTTTTTCTTCGCGATAATATTACGCAATAATACAGCCTCGCGATGCAGCCAGTCGGCAGACCAGTCAGGTGCCACATAACTGCCATGACCCCAGACAGAACCGAGCTGTTGACCGCCAGCGTCAAACCAGGCCTGTTGACCATTCAGGATCTGCTCCCCGGTATATACGGTTGTACCATCGGTTGTGACAACACGTTCAGGAATAGGGGGAGCCTGCTGGTAAATTTCACCGCCAAGCCAGAGAAGCACACCAAATGAAAGGACGCAGATGACAAGTAATGTCAGCCAGAGGCGTCTGGAGTAATGCATTGAAATGTAATCCTTTTAAAACATGATAAACACTCCCCGTACGAGCGGGAAGTCAGCCCTTTACGTTTATTTACGCGTTTTTAAAGTAGCATATAAAATACATCTTTAGGAGGTTTTTTTGTAGGACCTATCTGGGCAACTGGCGAAGATATAAAGAATTTGTTCTCTCAGGGGCTTAAGTGTGCGGAAGATTCTACCGGGGCGGGGTCAGCCCAACTATAGGGCAGGATCGTCTACCGGGGCGGGGTCAGTCCAAGAAAGCCGCTGATGCGGCTTTTTGTATGCATTACAGCAACCATTCCACTGGTGGTTGCTGTAATGCTTTGATGTAGAATCACCTCTGTCTGTAGATGAGGTGAGTATGGATGATAAGATTTTGGCGCTTGAAGCGCTAAAGGCGTCACAGGACGCTACCAAATGGGCTTACTGGGCTATGCTCGGAACTTGGATTTCGAGCATTTCAACGTTGGTTGGTGTCATCATTGCAATCGTTTCTATAAATGCATGGAAGTCCAAGGAAACAGCTTCAGCTATTAACCAACTAAATGTGGCTGTGTTTTCATTTCAAAACAGGCTACAAATAGGAAGGGAGCGATTCAGCACGGTAAATAATCGAGAAGATGCTTATGAAAAAATAGAAATCCTGCTTATCTTGGATAAGGTTCATGTGGCAACTTTTATATCTCATAATGCAAAACTCAGAAAGCAAGCCAGCGTGCTATATACTGATTTATGT
>JALAGK010000124.1 GCA_022712475.1 Enterobacteriaceae bacterium | reverse complement strand
CACCTGCAACGTGCGAATCAGCGGTGAAGGCGGTACTTTCAGCGGCTGATTTGCCACCAGCGTAACTGGCGTCCCCGTGCGTGTTGCCGCACGAAACAACATTTCTTTAATCACGTTCGGACACGCGTCGGCGTCTACCCAAATCTGCATTACCGCTCCCGGGCGAAAAATAATGTAGGGATTGTCGCCGCAGCGCGGCGCTGATGCAACCTACGGCAACGTTACCACCATCAGGCGTAACGCCCGAATGAAACTTTACAGTCTTGCCCACTACGCCATCTTGCCGCTCGTCTGCCGTCTGACATATTCTCAGGTTACAATGCGATATTGACGAACGGACGAGGAAGCGACGCTGTGGAAAAGAAAATCGGGTTTATCGGCTGTGGGAATATGGGGAAGGCAATCCTGGGCGGTCTTATCGCCAGCGGCCAGGTGCCTGCCAGCAATATCTGGGTCTACACCCCATCAGCCGATAACGTAGAAGCCCTGCGTGAGCAATATGGCATCAACGCGGCACCGAGCGCGCAGGACGTCGCGCAGATTACCGATATCGTCTTTGGTGCCGTGAAGCCTGGCGAAATGCTCAAGGTGTTGGGCGACATCGCCTCCAGCCTGAATAAAGACTCGCTGGTGGTCTCCATTGCTGCGGGCATCACGCTTGACCAGCTCGCCACCGTGCTGGGCCACGATCGCAAACTGGTACGCGCCATGCCAAACACGCCTGCGCTGGTGAACGCTGGAATGACCTCCATTACGCCAAACGTGCTGGTCACACCGGAAGATATTGCCGATGTTGTGGCGATTTTCCGCTGCTTTGGTCATGCGGAGGTCGTCAGTGAAGCTATGATTCACCCCGTGGTGGGCGTCAGTGGTTCAGCTCCCGCATATGTGTTTATGTTTATCGAAGCGATGGCCGATGCGGCCGTCCTGGGCGGCATGCCGCGTGATAAAGCTTATAAGTTTGCCGCACAGGCGGTGATGGGCTCAGCAAAGATGGTGCTGGAAACAGGCCAGCATCCCGGTGCGCTCAAGGATATGGTGTGCTCGCCAGGTGGAACCACTATTGAGGCCGTGCGCGTACTGGAACAAAAAGGGTTGCGCTCCGCTGTCATGGAAGCAATGGAAAAATGCATGGAAAAATCGCGACAGATGAGTAAATCATAAAAAAGCGGCCCTGACGGGCCGCTTTTTACATTGATGATTTCTATTACTTCTTAAGACAACTGCTCATAAACGTTTTGCGTGCATCACCAGCAAGTGATTTGCTTTTCGCCTGCGCGTTACAGTCTTTCATACGCTGCTGTTGTGCCGTGAGCACCTTGCCATCTGCGGTGGTGCTGTTTTTCTTCAGGCAGCTGCTCATGAACGTTTTGCGCTCGTCGCCCTTAAGTGACTGCTTGCTCGCCTGCTGATTACAGACTGTCATTTTCTGTTGCTGCGCCGTTGCGGCCTCCTGAGCAGCAGCACCTGTTGCTGCCCCCATCAGACCAACCAGCGCCATTGCCATAAACACCTTCTTCATAACTCCATCCTTCTTTTTTTGTTGTGTGCGCTAATAGTGGGCCTGAAATGACAAAAATGCCACTCACTTTCAGGGGGTTTCACCACTTATCCCCAGCGCGCGACGCAAGGTATAGAACAAATCAGTCTGGTCAGTCAAACCAACCACATTACCCGCCTGTGGCCCGTATGCGGCAATGCGTAACTGGGTGCCGGTGTGGCCCTGCGATTCTTCTTCAGATGTGCCATAGCTCATCACCATCACAGCTCCATCTTTCGTGTTAAGTGCTTGCGTTAGCCCTGGCGCTTTACTGTCGGGTGAGAGGATCTGGCTCGCATGCGCGTGGTCTGCTGTGACCACCACCAGCGTATTACCGTCTTTGCGGGCAAACGCCAGTGCTTTTTGTACCGCTTCATCGAGATCAACCGTTTCGCCTATCTGGCCACACGGATTCGCAGCGTGATCCTGCTTATCGATAGACGCACCCTCGACTTGCAGGAAGAAGCCCTTATCGTTGCGACTGAGCAGGGTAATGGCCTTTTCGGTCATCTGCGCCAGCGTGGGAATGGCATCATTACGCTGCGGATTGTTCTGGCAGGTCACCACCGGTTTATCCAGGCTGCCGTGATAGCTCGCCCGGGGTCCCTGCCAGCGCACCGGCATGTTGCCACTGGCAAAAAGCCCCAGCAGCGGTTGCTGCTGGTTAGCCACCGTCACTGCTTCAAGCGTTTGTGTATCGTTGACCAGTTGATAGCCCCGAAGCCGTGCCTGCTCCAGCAGCGTTTTGCCCTGCCACTCACCGGCGGCGGCGGTTTCTTCAAAGGTTTTTGCACCGCCGCCCAGCGTTACGTCGGCACGCGCATTAAGCAACTGCTCGGTAATGGAACCTGGGCCACCGTTTTCCAGCGCAAGCGCAGAGCAGCTTACTCGTGTTGCCTGCGGGCCATAGCATTTTCTTGAGGTAACGTGAGCGACCAGAGCCGCTGGCGTGGCATCCTGAATTTCTGCCGTCGAGACATTGCCCGTCGCATAACCGGCTGCTTTCGCCAGCTCCAGCAGTGTGGGGTGAGGTTTACCGTTTACATCCACGCCGAGCGCGCCATTGTAGGTTTTAACGCCCGTACTCCATGCGGTGGCTGAGGCTGCCGAGTCGGTCACATAATCCGGCTTATGGGTTTTCTTATCGAGGGCATAATGCGTGTACTGACCAGTGAGTGGTAACGCGTCCAGCCCTTTGAAAAAACCACCTGCCCCTTCAGCATAATTACGCGCGGCTGTGATTTCAGAATCCCCCATACCGTCGCCAATGAGTAATATGACGTTTCTGGCTGGCTTATCACTGAGCGATGCTCGTAGCGACGCGGTAATATCCCCTTCGAGTCGACGAGCACCGCCTGGCTCAGTGATATCGCCCCGTGCTGCACGCGACATGAATGCGCCGTCATTATCCTGCGCAAATACCGCCGCGCAGGTGAATAATAGCGGTAATAAAAAAGTAATCGTTGCGCTCTGTTTCACACTGTTTCTCTCTGTATGAATAAGGACAGTGCGACTATAAAAATATCAGATGACAAACTTATGACAGTAAGCGCTTATAAGAGGAAGGAATCACAACTTCGCCTGAAGCAGTCGTTGAACATGTTGCTGCAATAACTCAGGGTTCTCCGTTTTAAACGTTGCACGGACGATATCTTCTTCAACGCCGCTAACCAAAGAATTACGTTCTGCCGAATTCATTCGACACAGTAACGAACTCACCACCAGTTCCAGGGCATAGATACGCGCGGTCTGTTCATTTGAGGCCTCATCCTTTTCCGCCAGTTTAACCAACAATTCAGCAATTAAGTTTTTCATGACGAGTTTCCGGGGATGATCGTTAATACTACGTTAACACTCTGTAAGAGTAATGCCCAGTATCGCGAATCATTATTTTTTCATACACGTGAATTAATGTGCGTAAGTGCAAAAAAAAACGCAGCGAAACGTTTTACCGTTATCCAAAAAAGGATTCATCAGAAAAAATAATGAATAAACAAACACAAAAAACGATTAAGGAAATGTATCTGCGTAATAACGGCCGTCAGCGTTGAACATTGCTACGGCGTAATATTGCGCTTAATTGCCAGAGATTAATTAGCACCACCAATGCCGTCACGCCAAATACCCAACGATAGCCAGCCATTGCCGAGACACCGGCCCCAATTAATGGCCCCACAACATTCCCCAGATACATAAACGACTGGTTATAACCAAAGATGCGTCCAGTCACCTGCTCACTGGCGTTTTTTAACAGCAGCGTTTGCACCGCAGGCAGCATGGCGCCATCGGCAAAGCCCAGCAGAAAGCGCAGTAGCGCAAGTTGCGCGGGCGATGTCACAAACGACATTGCAAAAAACAATACCACCGAGCAGGCGAGCGTTGCCACCAGTACGCGGGCAGTGCCGATGCGATCGCCAAGCTTACCAAGCCGCGGTGCCGACAGCAGCGCCGACACGCCAGGCACTGCGGCAATCACGCCACTCATAAACGCAATATTATTGCTGTCTGGCGACATCTCTTTAATAAATAAGGCCAGAATCGGTCCCACCGAACCGTTACAAAGCTGAATGACCATGGTAGTAATAAACAGGCTGACGATGAGTTTTGGGTAGGGTAAGGAGGCAAAGACCGCTTTGCCACTCAGACGCTCGCCTTTTGTCACCATCGGCCTACCGCCCTCTTTAATCAGCAGCAACGTCACCACAAAGCTCACCATTAAAAGCAACGCCGTGATGAGAAAAACGGTCCGCAACCCAAAGGTATCTGCCAAAAAACCGCCCATTAACGGGCCTGCGATAACACCACTTATCTGCGCGGTGGAAAGTGTGCTGAGCGCCCAACCGCTGCGCTCACGCGGAGCCTGTGAGGCCACCAGCGCCATCGCGTTAGGAATATAGCCGGACGTTAGCCCCATCAGACCACGTAGCAGAAAAAGTTGCCAGACACTGGTGACAAAGGCCTGTAACAGAATAGCAATTGCCATGCCGAGGGAGGCACGCAGCAACATGAGTTTGCGGCCTTTGCGGTCCGCAAGGCTACCCCACATCGGCGACACGATGGCTGATACCAGAAAAGTGATACTAAACGTGAGTCCGGACCAGACAGACAGCGCCTCATGCGAGGTCACGCCCAACTGTTCCACGTACAGCGGCAGGAAGGGCAAGATCTGGCTGATAGCAAGGCCGGTAAAAAAACAGCCAAACCAGACTGAAATAAGGTTAACCTTCCACTTTTCCATCCGAAATCATCACCTGGTAAATCAGCAAGCCAGAAGCAAACAGCATAACAAAGGCGGCTACGCCCAAATGCGCACTCTGTGCCTGCCTGCCGAAAATACCGTGCCCGCCAGGACGCATAATGCTATGTCGTCAGACAAGCGGTCGTGCTAATGGCACAAGCCAAACCAGTTTACACCGAGGTGAAAATGACCCGCATGTGCGGCGTTATACTCTGGCCCCAACGCATTGCCATAAAACGCACAGCTTTCCTTAAACAGCATCCTGAGCGCCCTGGAGGATGAACCCGCGCCCCTCCAGCCCTTTTCCACAGTGATGCGCTGGCCATCTGCAAAGCGAAAGCCGCTAATATCCAGGGCATCCGCCGTCGCATGTTCACTGCGCCGCCCTTGCGCACGATGATAGATATTGCGACAGGCATAGCTGCCCACGTGATCGATTCGTACCAGTGCGCTGCCCTGTGTCTGCATCACTTTTGGTGCCACACGGTGGATAAACATCGCACTGCGCACGGCCAGGGGGCAACTTGCCAGAAAGCTGCTACTCAAACTGACATTGCCAAAACGCGTTACACGCACAACTCGGGTTAAAGGACACTCACCAGTGCTGTCGGCCTGCGCACGCCAGGAAATCATACCGCGCTCCCGCGCCTGCGCCAGCAACGCCATACATTCCTGTGGGTGATTTGCCAGCTGGTGCAGCTTATAGCGAGTCACGACTGTCGGCGGCTCGTCAAGGGTAAGCAGCGCAAACGGATTGTATTGAGGCGGCAGCTTTTGTAACCCCCACCAGCCCGCAGCCAGCATCACCAGCAAAACCACCGCCCTCATTGTCCACTTTCCCATCCCGCCTCCGCTGCATCCGTCTGCATCGTGTTTTCACGCGCTATGGATAATATATCTCTATCATTACCGCATGCGATATCCATGACAAGCCAGATGAAGCAGCGCGTTCAGCGTGCTATTTTGTTCGCCTTGCGTTGTATTTTCAGAAGGTTTACGAGATGGCAAAACTGCGTGTGGGTATTGTGTTTGGCGGCAAGTCTGCCGAGCATGAGGTATCGTTGCAGTCGGCAAAAAACATTGTCGACGCACTGGATAAAGAAAAGTTTGAACCTGTGTTGCTGGGCATGGACAAGCATGGCCGCTGGCAGCACAACGATGTCCGTGACTGGCTTCTTAACGCTCACGACCCAGCGCATATCGCCCTTAAACCCTCTGAACAGCGCGTGGCGCTAATACCAGGCGAAGAAGCGCCTGTGCTGCTGGAAACCACCTCAGGCAATTCACTGGCGGTGGATGTGATTTTCCCGATTGTACACGGCACGCTCGGTGAAGACGGCTCACTTCAGGGTATGCTGCGTATGGCCAACCTGCCGTTTGTCGGTTCTGGTGTGCTCGGCTCTGCCGTCAGCATGGATAAAGATGTTGCCAAGCGCCTGCTACGCGATGCGGGGTTGAACGTCGCCCCGTCTATCACACTAAAAGCAGCAAACCGCGACAGTGTGAGCTTTGCCGAGCTTGAACAGCGCTTCGGCTTGCCACTTTTTGTCAAACCGGCAAGCCAGGGCTCTTCGGTAGGCGTAAGCCGTGTCGGTAGCGAGGCTGAGTACCGCGATGCGCTCGCGCTGGCATTTCGCTTTGACCATAAAGTGCTGGTAGAAAAAGGCATTACCGGTCGGGAAATCGAGTGTGCCGTGCTGGGTAATGAACATCCACAGGCCAGCACCTGCGGCGAAATCGTGGTTAATGCCACGTTTTACAGCTACGACGCCAAATACATCAGCGACGCCCAGGCGCGTGTGGTGGTTCCAGCCGAGCTGTCTACCCCGCTCAATGATGAAATCCGGGCCACGGCAATACGCGCATTTCAGGCACTCGAGTGCTGTGGTATGGCGCGCGTAGACGTGTTCCTGACACCGGATAACGAGGTGGTGATAAATGAAATTAACACCCTGCCCGGATTTACCAATATCAGTATGTATCCCAAACTGTGGCAGGCAAGCGGCCTGAGTTACAGTGAGCTTATTACTCGCCTGATTGAACTGGCGATAGCCCGCCACCGGGAGGAAAATGCACTGGAAAGTTCGCTAAGCGCTTAATCGCTATCATTCGCCGCCGCAGATGGGCGGCGAATGATAAATCCCGCCAGCCAGAACCCCACCACCCAACTCGCTAACCCGGCTGCGTAACGCTGCCACCCCTGAGGCTCAAACCCCAGTAAACCCAGCACACCGTTCAGAATAAAAATAAGCCCAATGGCAAATGCATAATAATGCCAGTCACGGCGCATTTTCAGGGTCATAGTCAATTTCCAGGTTGTCAAAAAATCATCTTCACATAGCGCGTTGACCGCGTCCAGATACACGCAGGTTGCGCTAATCATGGAGGAATCCAGCCTCCAGACTGGGTGCAACAGTGCCAGAACGTTGCTTTTTTTGCTATGAGCTTCACGCTGCTGTAAAGGCGAAAACCGGGCCTCACAGGGAATGCGACTTAAGAAACCACGATATCCGCAAGCCGACAACGCAACCCTGTCGCTAGCTATCCGTGGCAGATAAATAGGCGTGAAGTGGGTAAAATGTGAAGGAGAGCATAAAAAGAGGATTCAGGAATATTCTGTAGCGGAAATTACCAGCAATCTGATGTCACCTTTTCAGCGGCACTGCCAGACTTAACACAGATTCACGCATCTGCGCCCATAACATCCTACGGGAGGCCGACGATGGCAGACTTTTCGTTATCCAGACCTGTGCTCATCAGAGCAAAAAAAGAGGCCACAATACTCGGTAATATTTCCTGGGCCGTCTTCGTTTTGTTTTGCTTCTGGGCCGGTTCGCAGGCTATCAATTTATTGATTAATTCACCCGGCATGTTTGAACACCTGATGCAAAGTGACAATGCCAGCCGCCCGCACATCGATATAGGTTTTGGGGTCAATATCCTGTTTGGCCTTGGCGTCTTTAGCGTGGGCGCAATACTGCTCGGCATTGTTATTATCGCCGCCCACGTGCGCCGCACGACCAGGTTACGTTAACGCTGCATACAGCGTGCCCGACGTTCATCAACCCGTTTAGCAAACCACGCTGTGGTCAGATTGCGGGTAATTTTGGGACTTTCAAGCGTAATGCCTGGCAGCATCTCACGCGCTAACCGTTTCCCGGTGCGTTTTTCGGCAAGCTGATACACCGCGTCATACAAACTGCTGTTCTCAAATGCCAGACTGTCGCCTTTTTTCAACGCATTGTGGATTTCGCTGTCACTCATATTGAGCGATGACGACAGTTTGCGTACCGCCAGCTCAGTCTGCCCCGGCTTGTCAGTGTCATAACGAACTAAATCGCCATCCAGCGCCAGCTTCACACCGGTAGCTTTACTGACCGCATTCTGGAATGCTGCGTTGCGACTTGCGTACCAACCGGCATTGAAGTCAGCAAAACGGTACAGAGGGCTGGTGTAGTTCGCCGGATAGTTTAGCAAGTGATAAATCCCAAACCACATACCACCACGCCGAGTGAACACTTCCTGGCGCACAGTGCCGTCGATTTTCCACGGATAACCCGACGTATGCTGCTCGGCAAAGGCAATGCTGACCTGCATCGGTCCGCCAGTGCGCACCGGATTGAGGTTACCAAAGAGCTTCTGCCCCAACGGCACCATGTCGATAAAGTCATCAAAAATGGCGCTCAGCTCACCTT
>JALAGK010000123.1 GCA_022712475.1 Enterobacteriaceae bacterium | reverse complement strand
TGGTAAGTCTCAGCACAGGTAAAATTCATGAGAGGTAATGTAATGAGCGACACTGTCCGCGTAGGATTAATTGGCTACGGATATGCCAGTAAGACGTTTCATGCACCGCTGATTGTTGGTACTCCGGGCATGCAGCTGGCGGCAGTTTCCAGCAGTGATGCCTCTAAAGTGCAGGCCGACTGGCCTGGCATTCCGGTAGTTTCCAGCCCCACGGCGCTGTTTGACGACCCAAATCTGGATTTAATCGTCATCCCGACCCCAAATGATACGCACTTTCCGCTTGCGAAGGCGGCGCTGGAAGCGGGAAAACACGTTGTAGTGGATAAACCGTTTACCGTGACGTTGTCACAAGCGCGGGAGCTGGAGGCACTGGCAAAAAGCCGTGGCCTGGTGTTATCGGTGTTCCACAATCGTCGCTGGGACAGCGATTTTTTGACACTCAAATCACTGCTCGCCGACGGAACGCTCGGTGAAGTCGCCTATTTTGAATCGCATTTTGACCGCTTTCGTCCGCAGGTGCGTAACCGCTGGCGCGAGCAGGCGGGTGTGGGCAGCGGTATCTGGTACGATCTGGGGCCGCATCTGGTGGACCAGGCGCTGGTGCTGTTTGGTCAGCCAGTCAGTATTGCGGTCGATCTTGCGCAGTTACGCCCGGGTGCGCAAACCACTGACTATTTTCACGCTATCCTTAATTACCCGCAGCGTCGGGTGGTATTGCATGCCAGCATGCTGGCGGCGGCAGAGTCTGCGCGCTATATCGTACATGGCACGCGCGGCAGCTATGTGAAGTATGGCCTTGATCCGCAGGAAGACCGGCTCAAGGCAGGCGAGCGCCCACCGCTCGAAGACTGGGGCTACGATATGCGCGACGGCGTGCTTACCCTTGCAGACGGCGATATGCTCGCAGAGAAACCGCTACTGACGTTGCCGGGGAATTATCCGGCGTATTATGCAGGCGTGCGCGATGCGCTCAACGGCCAGGGTGAAAATCCGGTTCCGGCAAGTCAGGCCATTCGCGTAATGGAGCTTATTGAACTTGGCATTGAGTCGGCAAAACACCGCGCGGTACTCAACCTGACGTGATTGTTGTTTTACGCGCCACTTGCGTGGCGTGTGCTGTTACGGGCTCGCATCGCGGGCCTTTTTATTGCAAAGTATCGCCCTTCAAATGACATAATGGGACAGAGCATGGGTTGGCTGCAGCGTCTGAAAATCGATAAATTTTTGCTTATCATGATTGTGGTTGTTGTCGTGGCGTCACTGCTGCCCGCGCAGGGTATGGCGAAAACAGGGTTTGAATACCTGACCACCGCAGCTATTGCACTTTTGTTTTTTATGCATGGAGCAAAACTCTCGCGAGAGGCGATTCTGGCTGGTGCCGGGCACTGGCGGCTGCATCTGGTGGTATTCTTAAGCACCTTTGCGCTGTTCCCGTTGCTGGGGCTGGCGATGGCGTGGATCCCGCCATCTATTCTGCCGCCTCCGCTATTTATGGGCTTCCTTTATCTTTGCGCGCTGCCCGCGACGGTGCAGTCGGCTATCGCTTTTACCTCGGTTGCCGGGGGCAATGTAGCCGCTGCAGTGTGCAGTGCCTCTGCCTCCAGCATACTTGGTATTTTTCTTTCGCCGGTGTTGGTGGGCGCGCTGATGCAAACTCAGGAAGGCAGTACTGACACGCTGCATGCCATTGGCAAAATCATTCTGCAACTGATGGTGCCGTTTATTGCTGGCCATCTGTCGCGCCCGCTGATTGGTCGTTGGGTCGACAGGCATAAGAAACTTATTAATCTCACTGACCGTTCATCGATTTTGCTGGTGGTGTACGTTGCTTTCAGCGAGGCGGTGGTGGAAGGTATCTGGCATCAGGTAACGGGCATGGCGCTGTTGTGGGTGCTGGTGATTTCACTGGTGCTGCTGGCGATTGTGCTGGTTGTTAACACCTGGGCGGCACGGCTACTCGGTTTTGATACTGCCGATGAAATTACCATCGTGTTCTGTGGCTCCAAGAAAAGCCTCGCCAACGGTGTGCCGATGGCAAACGTACTGTTTCCGGCCAGTGCGGTGGGAATGATGGTGCTGCCGCTGATGATTTTCCACCAGATTCAGCTCATGGTGTGTGCCGTACTGGCACAGCACTATGCGCGCCGTACACAGCAAAAAACGCCGCCCGTAGCCTGAGGGCGGCGCATTTTTTTATACCGCGCGCACGCTTTCACGCAGCGCGCGTTTTTCTGCCTCTGACAGGAAGGCAATTTTCAACCCGTTTTCCTGCGCGGTGCGGATATGTGCAGTGCTCAATCCTGCCTGTGGTGCTGCCTGTGTATATTCGTGCACAATATCCACGCCCTGAACCGCGGGATCGTCTGAGTTAATCGTTGCCAGAATGCCACGGTCAAGGAAGGTGACCAGGGGATGTTCGCCAAGCGAGCCGACAGTGCTGGTCTGGATGTTAGATGTGAGGCAGGATTCAATGCCAATACCTTGTTCTGCCAGAAAATCCATCAACTTTTCATCTTCCGCCGCCTTGATACCGTGCCCGATACGCTCGGCGCCAAGCTCGCGAATAGCCTGCCAGATACTCTGCGGTCCGGCGGCCTCGCCGGCGTGTACGGTAATCCGCCAGCCCGCGTCGCGGGCGCGGTTAAAGTGGTTGAGAAACAGGCTGCCAGGAAAGCCGATTTCATCACCGGCAAGATCGAGCGCGGTAATCGCGTCACGGTGCGCCAGCAGGCCTTCCAGTTCGGCCTCACAGGCCGCTTCGCCAAAGGTCCGGCTCAGAATGCCGATAAGCCGTGCCTGAACACCATAATCGCGCACGCCCTGACGCACGCCATCAATCACGGCTTCTACCACACCTTCTACCGGCAGACCGTGGGTCATTGCCATATAGCGCGGTGAGAAACGTAACTCAACGTAATGCAGCCCCTGGCGGGCCGCGTCTTCCATATTCTCCAGCGCGATGCGACGGCAGGCATCAAGCGAGCCTAATACCTTGACGCCCCAGTCAAGCTTGGCCAGAAAACTGACCAGGTCCGGCTGGTTCTCAGTCACCTGTACATGAGGACGCAGTGCCTCAAGGGAATCGGCCGGTAGCGGAAGGTTAAACTGGCGGCCAAGTTCAAGGATTGTCTGTGCGCGAATATTGCCATCAAGGTGGCGGTGCAGGTCAGTGA
>JALAGK010000014.1 GCA_022712475.1 Enterobacteriaceae bacterium | reverse complement strand
GAGATATGCCTTATAAAACCAAAAGTGAACTGCCAGAGAGCGTGCGTGGCGTACTTCCTGCTCATGCGCAGGATATTTATAAAGAAGCCTTTAACAGCGCATGGGAGCAGTACAAGGATAAATCTGCGCGACGCGGTGACGCCAGCCGTGAAGAAGTCGCACATCGTGTTGCATGGGCCGCTGTTAAACAGAATTACAAAAAGGGCGATGACGAACACTGGCATCCTAAGCATTCGTGAAGAAATCTTTGCTGCGCTGACAAAATTGTTGCTCCGGGTGCGCTCGCCAGTCTGCCGCCTTGCCAGCGGCCCGCAAATTGCATATCGTCGCATGAGCATTTGAAGACGCAAGGACGCAGGCAGTGGCGGAGGTAGCAGGTGTTAACGCGGGATTTTTTACTCAAAGCAGATTGCCGTACGGCATTTGGTGATATCGAAGAAACGCTGTTATGGTCGGCAGAACAACGTGCTGCGTCGCTGGCGGCTACGCTTGCCTGCAGGCCAGACGACAGTCCGGTGTGGATTTTTGGCTATGGTTCGCTGATGTGGAATCCGGCGCTGGAATTTGTCGAGACAGCCACTGGCACGCTGCCTGGCTGGCACCGGGCATTCTGCCTGCGTCTGACGGTAGGGCGAGGAACATTGCACCAGCCTGGAAGAATGCTTGCCCTAAAAGAGGGAGGGAGGACCACGGGTGTTGCCTATCGGCTGGCAGAAGAGACGCTGGAGCAGGAGTTAACGCTATTGTGGAAGCGCGAGATGGTAACGGGCTGCTACCTGCCGCGCTGGTGTCCCCTGGCGCTTGATGACGGGCGTACGGTGAGTGCGCTGGTGTTTATTATGGACCCGCGCCATCCGCTCTATGAGCCTGATACCCAGGCACCCCATATTGCGCCACTGATTGCCATTGCCAGCGGACCACTTGGCACCAATGCTCAGTACCTGTTCTCGCTTGAGCAAGCGCTGTCATCACTGGGTATGCGCGATGACGGTCTGGTCGACTTGCTTGATGCGGTGCGCCGCTGTCAGGGCAACGCGCCGCAGCCAGAGTAGTACGGCGCACTCAAAACGTCAGGACTTTGTCAGCCGCCAGCGTCCACTGTGCCAGCTCAACCAGAGTGCCAATCTCTACGCCGTCCACGAGTGGCAGCGACGTAATGCCGCGTCCGTCAGTGCAGGTTTTACACAATTTTACCGCGACGTCCTGGGCGGTGAGAATTTCCAGCATCTGCTGGATGTTATAGCCTTCGGCAGGGTGCTGACCGCGAAGGCCGGCAGTGACGGCATCAGACATCAGAAACAGCTGTAGTTGAGGGGCGTCGTTTTGCTCACGCAGGGCAATAGCTAACCTCAGGCTGTTAAATAAGGATTCACTGCCGTAAGCCGCACCATTGGCGATAATCAGTATCTTTTGCATCTTCTCTCCTGTTCCTTTGCGTCAGTCTTGCATCAAGGCCGGAGTATATGCTGTGTGGATGGCCATCACCAGATCTCACTCCCGGTTAAAGCGCGCCAGCAATGAGCGATGAGCGGGCAGAGATGTTTCCTGCATTAACGTCCTGGGCTGAGCTGTATTGAGTGTGGCGATGGCAGGCCCAAAATTCGGTGTAGCGACGTTTTGAGAATGGCAGCGCTCACCCCAACGCAGGCTGCCGGTGCAGTCTGGTTTTTCACTACCGTTAAGAGCAAAACGCTCTTCGATGCGTAAGGTGGTATTCGCTGTTTCGGCGGCAAACGTAGCGTTACTTAAGAGTGCAGCGGTAGTCAGGAGCGTTAACTTTGCGATGGTCATGGGAATTCCTCAATAAACGGACACCGCTAAGCGTAGCGCAACATCGTATTATTGCCGGATTTTACAGACTTAACTGACAACAGTCTGGCTGGTGCGATATGTTATACTCTTCAGTCAGACTATTCTGCGCCTGGCCTTACGTTAAAAACGACTACCTTATCAGAGTGATGCAGTACCCCTATTTTACTTTTCTCATTGCTGTTCCCGCGCTTTGCCTTGCTGCAGAGAGTGCTGCTGTGCAATCTTCCTTTGAACAACAGGCACAACACCCGTTCGACAACGACGGCGACACGCTGCCCGATCTCGGGTCTGCGCCGGAAAACGCCGATAGTGAAAAAGCGTTTGCCACGATGGTGAAAACCTTTGGTGAAGCCAGCATGACGGATAACGGACTGAGCACTGTTGAGCAAGCGCGTCAGTTTGCCTTTACTCAGTTGCGTGATGTGCTGGCTGATAAGGTCACCAGCGAAGCGCAATCTCTGTTGTCGCCCTGGGGGCGGGCAGATTTTACGTTGACAGTCGACCAGGAAGGCAGTTTTTCTGGCAGCAGTGGCTCCCTGTTTACGCCCTGGCATGACAGTGACAGCCATTTGACCTGGAGCCAGCTCGGTGTCAGCCAGCTTAATCAAGGACTGGTGGGTACTTTCGGTATTGGGCAGCGTTGGAATACGGGTAACTGGCTGCTGGGTTACAACTCTTTTTACGACACCCAGTTTGACGATAACCTGCATCGGGCCGGGCTGGGGGCTGAAGCATGGGGTGAATACTTGCGTCTTTCTGCTAACTATTACCAGCCGCTTGGCGACTGGCGACTGACAGGTGTGACGCAGGAACAGCGCATGGCGCGCGGTTATGACGTAACAGCACAGGCCTGGCTGCCGTTTTATCGGCATATCAATACCAGTGTGAGCCTTGAGCAGTACTTCGGCGACAATGTGGATTTGTTCAATACCGGCACCGGTTATCGCGACCCACTGGCGGTGAAAGTGGGTCTGAGCTATACCCCTGTTCCGCTGATGACGCTGACGGCAACCCACAAGCAAGGGGAGAATGGTAATACCCAGGACGACCTCGGGCTGAAGGTCAACTATCGCTTTGGCGTGCCGCTTGCCCAGCAGTTGTCAGCCGCACAGGTTGCAACCACGTCGTCTCTGCGTGGAAGCCGCTATGACAGAGTTGAGCGCAGTGGTCTGCCGGTAATGGAATATCGCCAGCGCAAAACCCTCTCAGTGTATCTTGCGACACCACCGTGGCAACTCGGCCCGGCTGAAAGCGTTGTGCTCAAATTGCAGGTACGTTCACGCCACGGCGTGAAGCATATTACCTGGCAGGGTGATACTCAGGCGCTCAGTTTAACGCCACCGGCGAAAAATACCTCCACTGACGGCTGGACGGTGATTATGCCAGCCTGGGACAGCAGCCCGGAGGCAGAAAATGCCTGGCGGCTTTCCGTGACGGTTGAGGATGAGAAAGGGCAGCGCGTAACCTCAAACTGGATTACTCTGCGCCTGAGCGAACCGCTCAATATCTATTCTCATAACGATACGCGCTGGCAACTGCTGCCAGACGAGCCGCAGCAGCAAAGCATTGAGGAATAAACCCGCGTTAAAAAATCCGCTCCTGATGTACCCAGACTGCAGCTTCGACTCATGATTTCAGCTGCATGATTTT
>JALAGK010000122.1 GCA_022712475.1 Enterobacteriaceae bacterium | reverse complement strand
TGTCGATCTGACGCGTTTTTCAGAGAAAGATTACATTATGCCCGGCGTGTATACGTTTGAACTGGTATTAAACGGACATTCTGTCAGGCATGCCGATTTTGCGTTTATTGAAAGAAAACAGGCAAAACATACACTGGGCAAAGTGGAAGCGTGCTTTTCGTCCGATGATATTGATGCACTTGGCCTGACGCCTGCAGCCCTAAATAAATTAACCATCTGGAATGAGGGGAAATGCTTCAGCCTGACGACACTGCCGGGTAGCGAGATGAAGCCTGACCTGGGCGAAGGCACGCTGACGCTCTCTATACCGCAGGCCTGGCTGGAATATCAGGATGCAGGATGGTTTCCACCATCACGTTGGGAAGACGGTTTACCTGGCGTTATCTTTGATTACAACATGAATGCCAGCGTGACAAAGCCAAATAGCGGCGACTCCACGCGTTATATCAGCGGTACCGGGACGGCCGGGGCCAACGCGGGACCGTGGCGGTTGCGCGCAGACTGGCAGGCTAACTACGCCAGAACGGGGAGTGACAGCCAGCGCGATATAGACTCGAACCGGATTTACGCTTACCGCGCATTGCGTGGCATACAGGCGAAACTTTCCCTGGGTGAAAACTACTTCACGTCTGACATATTCGAGTCATGGCGTTACACGGGGGTGTCACTCAATAGCGATGACAGCATGCTGCCACCGCGCCTGAGAGGATATGCGCCAGAGATAACCGGGATTGCGAAAACCAACGCGCGAGTTGTGGTAAGCCAGCAGGGGCGCGTTTTGTATGAAACGACCGTCGCCTCGGGCCCGTTTCGTATTCAGGATATCAGTGATGTGGTCAGGGGGCGGCTTGATGTGCGGGTTGAAGAACAGGACGGCAGTACGCAAGTCTTCCAGGTTGACACCGCCACCATCCCGTATCTGACAAGGCCAGGTCAGCTCAGATATAAACTCGCCTCGGGGAAACCTGAGGATTACAACCACCACTTGCAGGGACCGTTTTTTGGTTCGGGTGAGTTTTCGTGGGGTATCAGCAACGCATGGTCTTTGTATGGCGGCAGCATTATTGCCGGTGACTATAACGCCTTCGTTGTCGGGCTGGGGCGCGATCTGCTGTCACTCGGCGCCATTTCAGCCGATGTGACGCAGTCTGTAGCGCGTTTGCCCGATGAGGGACGCCAGCAAGGGAAGTCCTGGCGATTAAGTTATTCCAAACGGTTTGATGAATTAAACAGCGAAATCACGTTTGCGGGTTATCGGTTCTCCGAGCGTGATTACATGTCGATGAATGAATATCTGAACCGGCGCTACCGGGGCAGTCTGCAACGTCATGACAAAGAGCTTTACACCGTAACGGCAAGTAAAAGCTTCAGTGATGCGCGAACGTCGGCTTATCTAAGCTGGAGTCATCAGACATACTGGAACGCTGAGGATACCGACCGCTATAGCTTATCTGTAAGCCGCTATTTTGATGTGGCGAGTTTGCATGATATTTCGGCGACGCTGAGCGTGACGCGCAGTGATTACAATGAAAGAACCGACAATGCCGGCTACCTGAGCCTGAGCATACCTTTTGGCGGGGGCACGGTGAGCTATAGCGGCACCAAACTCAATGACCGTTATACCCACACAGCGGGTTGGTATCAGCGTTTGTCCAGCGGCGACAGCTACCGGGTTCAGGCTGGCAGCGCAACCGGTGGCGGTGAAGACAGCACGACGTTAGGGAATGTGTATTACAACCATAAAGGCGATATCGCTGATATGACAGTCAATACGTCGTGGGTACAAAACCGTTATACCTCCGCTGGTATGTCGTTATCAGGTGGTTTTACCGCCACCGGGAAAGGCGCTGCGCTCCATCCTGGTGGGACTCAGGGCGGCAGCCGTATGCTGGTTAGTACGGACGCTGTAAGCCACGTCCCTGTTGAAAACTACGGGCGTTCTAACGTCTTTGGGATTGCCGTTATTCCCGATGTGACGAGCTACTATCCGGTCACTACTTCAATACAGCTTAATAAGCTGCCAGATGATGTTGAAATTTCCGGCTCCAGCGTGGCCGAGGCGGCATTAACCGAAGGTGCTATTGGCTACCGCCGGTTTGATGTGCTTAAAGGCGCGAAACTCATCGGTATATTTTCGCTCGAAAACGGGAAAAAGCCACCCTTTGGGGCAACCGTTCATAACAGTAAAAATCGCGAGGTTGGCATTATTTCCGATGACGGAATGGCATGGATTAGCGGTATTAACCCAGGCGATAAACTGAGCGTTAATTGGGGCGGAAAAACGCAATGTACCGCTTCGGTTCCTCATCACATTAATACAGATAAGCTCTTCTTCCCTTGCCAGAAATAAGCGGTGTGGTTGAACAGAGAATAAGTATGTAAAGGTATTATGAAAATGAATAAATCTGTTTATGGTTTACTGCTATCGGCATTGGTAGCAGCACCGTTATCCTCTCATGCGGCGATTGCATTAGACCGGACCAGGGCGATTTTCCCGGGCACAGAAAAAAGTATTTCACTCAATATCAGCAATGAAAACCTGCAAAAACCATATCTGGCTCAGGCCTGGCTGGAAGATGGTAACCGGCAGAAAATCAGCTCGCCTTTTATCATCGTACCGCCTTTACAGCGTTTAGAGCCGGGGGCGAAGAGCGCCATTCGTATTAACGCGCTGCCTGCTGTCGCTCATCTGCCTCAGGACAGAGAGTCAGTGTTCTGGTTTAACCTCAGAGAAGTACCACCGAAAAGTGATAAACCGAATGTCATGCAGGTGGCGCTACAGACGCGCATTAAATTGTTCTACCGCCCGCAAGCGATTATTCCGGAAAAATATTCTCACTGGGAAGACAAATTAACCTTTCATCGTACCCGTGAGGGTTACCGGGTTGAGAATCCAACCCCTTATTACGTCACGGTGATTTCAGTTTCTGGCAATAAAGACGAGGGAGTGGCGAAAGATTTTCAGCCTTTCA
This sequence comes from Enterobacteriaceae bacterium, assembly GCA_022712475.1. Classification (GTDB taxonomy): domain Bacteria; phylum Pseudomonadota; class Gammaproteobacteria; order Enterobacterales; family Enterobacteriaceae; genus Tenebrionibacter. Next base: position 1,267 of record JALAGK010000122.1, on the reverse strand, counting down.
TGATTGCACCTAAATCAAGTGAAAGCGTGAAAATGAAGCAATACAACACGCTGTATGTCATGACCATTAATGACTTTGGTGGTAAGCCGTTGACCACGTTTACGTGTACAAAAGATGACTGCCACGCTGAGCAAAAATAATTTTCACAGTAATTACATATGAATAGTCGTTCTGCGCGTTTTCTTCTCCCTCTTTTTCTGGCGTTGAGTGACGGTATGGCGTGTTCTGCAATGTTGGAATACGTGTAAACGGTTAGTCTGGAATACAGTTGATGAAAATGAATGCCGCGATAGGCACTTTGCTAATGGCGTTGGTTTTTGGGCCATGCCCCGCACGCGCGAGTGTGGATATTAATTACCACGGAACCCTGGTTGCCGACGCATGCCAGCTCTCAACGAACAGCGCTGAACAGGTGGTTACGTTCCCGGATATTGCCGTTAGCGCATTTAAGAGACACCCACGAACGGCGCCGAAAAAGTTTGTGTTAACGCTGCTGGAGTGTGATTTGACGGCAGGTAACCTGGTCAACGTGACATTTAACGGCCCGGAAAGCCGTGAGCAACCTGGAACGTTTGCCATGACGCAGGGTAATAGCAAAGGGGTGTCGATTGCCATTGAGTCGGAGAACGGTGAGGCCGTGAAGCCATCGGTGGCGATGCGCCCGGTCACGTTAATGCAGGGAAGTAACGAGCTCCGCTTCAGAGCATATATTCAGGGAAAAGACTATACGGCGATAAAAGAAGGTGCATTTTCATCAAGTGTTAATTTTGTTCTGGAGTATGAGTGATGGGGCGCTTATTCATCGTTTTTTTTCTTTTTGCCATCAATGCTGCGCATGCTGCGATTAATGTCGACAGGACGCGGCTGGTTTTCAACGGGAATGACAAAACGATCAGCATCGGGGTTATTAATAGCGATAACACGCACCCGTATCTGGTCCAGTCGTGGATTGAAGATGCGAATATGAACAGGCTGCCCATTGATATCTCGCCATTGATTGTGGTGCCGCCGGTGATGAGGATGGAAGGTGGGGAAAAAAGTGCGCTGCGTATTAGCGCAACCTCTCATGCGGCCCTGTTACCCAGCGACCGGGAAAGCCTTTTTTATCTTAACGTCAGAGAGATTCCGAAGAAAAAACAAGGTGAGAATGTATTGCAGGTTGCCATACAGACCACGTTAAAGGTGATATTCAGGCCCGCAACAATCAAACGTTCTCCATTATCCTTTGACGGCCGTGGATTAACGCTGACGCGGACCAGTGAAGGGC
>JALAGK010000121.1 GCA_022712475.1 Enterobacteriaceae bacterium | reverse complement strand
GGCCTGCTGCGATACCACCAACAATTGCTGCTGCTTCAATAGTATTGATGTTTTTCATTGTTATTTATTGGAGTAAGCTTTAAAATTATTAAACTTATTTAACTAATATATCATAGTGAATAACGCTGCAAGCGCTGTTGTCTACATCAGCAAAAGACTGAGTCAGGTTGCCTTTTTTGTCGGTGCAGCTAGCAACCAGACGGCAAGACTCGCGTCCGCTACCGATAATGATAGATTCGTAGGTGTACACGCAGTCCTGCGCGGTACCACCAACAACGTTTGCTGCTTCAAAAGTATTGATTTTGTTCATGGTTTATCCATTTCCTTAGCTTTAGTTACAATTCACAATGTTTCCATTGCCTTGCTGGCGCAATTGCCAGCAAACTTAAATTCATCCTGCCAGTTGTGGCGTGGCCACAATACAGCGAAAGGCATTAAATAAATCGATATTGTTTCTGACGTTAAGCTTACGCATTAAACGTCTTTTGTGGTAACTCAATTTACGGATATCTACATCCACTTCGTTGGAGATCTGCGAAAGCGACTTGCCTTTAAATATCTCTTCCATCAACCACCACTCATTGCTGGAAATACTGCATTCCGCATTGTCAGACAGCCATTTCATGCGCGTGTAATTAACCAGTGAATGGCTAAAGCAGCGTGATTTTGGCTCCACTTCACGTAAATCCCGAAAGAATGAAACGAAGTGGTAGAGCGATTCGTTTTTCAGTAACCAGTTTGCCTCAGGCAGCAAAGAATACAAGGCAAAAAAGAGCGGAATATTATTTTCACTCAGCAGCATAACCAGTTTTTGATCCTGCTTCTGATAACATTCCTTCACAATACTCAATGCGCTAAAGCGATCGTGCGGAAAACTTTCCAGGTCGCACAATACCCAGCGCTCATCGCTGCCGTTATTCTTTACATTGAGCTCATCAATCAGTTCAGAAAAGTGGTCAGAGCTGGCGTATGAAATATCACCCGATTTTCCAAATTGCTCCAGAATAACCGCTTTTATCCCCTCGGAAAAAAACATGTTTTGATCGTATAGGAAACATTGATATTTCATCGCACCATCCCTGTCGATATTCTGTTACTGGTAGGTCAACTCAAAGTTTGCCGTTGCGGTGAAGTTACCGGTCGTTATCGATCTGTCCTGTAATGCACTTGGCGTGCCGCGAACGTAAGCTTTATAGTTTAGATCTGCAGTCAGCCCGTTAATAACCTGAGACTTGCTTGCCTGGCCCAACGGAATCAGCGCGCCATCATCGGCTTCGATAATACCGATAGCAATACCCGATGCGCTCTCCCCTGCACCTGAGTCAGCCGCTTTGATTGCCAAAAATTGTGCCAATTCCGGGTCTGAATCACCGGTGAAAGTCACGGTCACACCCTGAGAAACCGCAGGAGAGCAATCAACCAACTTAATCGTAAAATCTTTTGCATTTGCTTTCGTGCCGTTATCAGCACCAGCGTAAAGATCGCGTAAACCAATCTGGTCAAACGACACAGTCAGGTGTTCGCTATTGGTCTCAATAAGGCAAGGCAGGCCCACAACCGTTCCCGTAAACGTAATATCACCAGCCTGGATTTCCCCTGCTGCCCATACCGGCGCAGAGAGTGGAACAGCTGCTGCGAAAACTAAACTCATCATCCTTAAACGCATATTCCCTCCTTAGGGAAACAGTATCACTCAAACACCGTCACAATGGTGGCAGAGGCTTCGAAGTCCCCTTCCGGAATCATGGTTCCTGACTTAGCTACGGGTTTCGCAGTTAAACTCCAAAGACCCTCGAAAGGCCCAGGCCCACCCGTAGTAGTATTTAAATCAATAAAATCATAAAGCGTATTTGGCACAACCTGCTGATTGGTTGTATTGTCCGTTAACGAAATACCTAAATCACTGCGATCGACAGGACCTGTCGTACTTAAATAATCGCTATTAAAGCTGGCCGGACTCCCTTGCAATATCCCAATCCTGACTTTCGCATTAGGCGTTGCAAAACTCCCGCCTTCACACTTCACTCTGATATCAACAGGCATAGCTGGAGCATTCTTCTCAATCGCAGCGGCAGAGTTCGGAATTTGGCCGAAATCCACCATGACCGGCTCACCGTCGTTGACAACACACTTATCGGGCACGGTAATAATCGCCTGGTCTATAACCACCCTTGCCAGCGGTGTTGGGCCCATGATGCCGTCCCCCGCCTCAAGGCGACCAAACACTTCAGCCACTTCGGTACCTGTGATGGTAATACCGTTGATAAGCGGCTTACGTAGCCTGAACGTGACCTTTCCTTGGGAGCCCGAACCAAAAACGTTTGAAAGCGGATAACCTTCTTCCGTTGCGCCCTGCGCGGCTCGACATATATTTTTGTTCATCTTGTTAGACGTTGCCGGAAAAGGAACGCTAAGCAGGCCGTTGCCCTCACCTTCTATATGGATAGAAACTTGGGCATCCATATATTCATTCAAAGTCACCCAACCATCCGCCCCTGCTCCAGCAGTGGATCTACCCTCAAACCAAATCGGCTGACCACTGCGGTTCACACTACAAAAGGCGACTGCATCATAAGTATCCTGAAGCGAGAACGTTGCTTCAGCCGTCGCCCCTGCCGTATTGTTGGTGATAGTCTGACTGTCCAGTTTTACGTTATAAATATGGGTATTTCGGTTTACCGGGATAACCTCACCATCAATAAACGCCGCCCACGCGCCTGCGGGGAACAGAGCCAGCGCCAGCGCACAGGCAACGCAACTTTTGCGGCTAAACACGCCTGATGCTTTCATCACAGATACTCCATCTTGATACGCATCAGTCCGCTAAACTCTCCGGCGGTGACGGTGCTGTCCGTCGACTCGAGGGCGGCCTGGAATGTCAGTACGCTGTCGCCGGTTTTCACCAAATAGGGCGCCTGCGTCTGGTTCAGGACATATGGCTTACCGTCAACGCTCATCAAACGCAGACCGGCGCCAAACGACGAACCGGTGGTACGCAGAAGTGAACTATTGCCGGGATCAGACTCACCAATAAAGGTCATCTGTACTGCCTGCTCACTGGTGGTGTAAGTGCGCCACTCCTGACCCGTTTGTGATGCCGCAATGTTGTTGCGATAGGTTGCAGCCCCTTTCAGGCAGTCCTTCAGGTAGACTTTAAACGTCACCGGCTGGCTGCGGTCACCCGCATTGTGAAAAGTGCGCGCGCTAATATCGCCGAGGCTCACATCCTGAAAACGACTTTCAGAAGAGAGCACACACGGTGATGCGAATACGTTGCCGTGAAACCGCACAATGCCACTGTCTTCTTTAATATGATCCGGATCGCTGTGCAGCGGCGATGCTGAAATATCAGCCGTTGCCTGGAATGAAAAACCGGCGGCCAGAATTGCGAATAACGGTAATTTGTTTTGCATTGTCGGACTCCTCGATTAATTAGCCCTGTTGCGCCGGCGGTAATGCCTTGCAGGTATTCCCTGAGCAACGATAAGTCAGTTCCGGATGGCCACCGTAGTCGTTCACGTACATCATCTTGAACTCGCTCACACCACCGTCTGAGACTTTAAAGTCCAGGCTGGATTTAGGCGGAACCATAATCCCGGGGAAGTCGGTTATCTTCTGCCCGGCACCTTTGCTCAGGCCAAGAATAGTGATGTAGTAAGGCGTTGGGTTCTGCGCCGTCATACTTGAGCCGCGCTTCTCAAACACCATCTGATCCTGCCAGACTGCGCTACGCTTATCGGGAATAATTGCCGTTGGGCGATAGAACAACTTGATACGGGTCTGCATCGCCAGTTGAAGGACGTTAGGCTTGTCTGATTTCGGCGGAATTTCACGCACGTTGAGATAGAACAGGCTCTCTCTGTCTGCTGGCAGCGCAGAAATACCGTCGGTTTTCGTTACGCGGGCAATGCCTTTCTGACCGCCGTTAATGCGCTGCAATGGCGGCAACACTACCAGCGGCGAGGTAATTTTTTGGCCGTTAGCATCTTCAATCCAGGACTGCGCCAGGAACGGCACCTCAGGTGACGTGTTCGTGAGGTTGGCGCTGGAGGACATATCTTTTTCCGTGATAATCAGGCGAGTACGGTCGAGGGAAATGCCCGCCTGTGCATAACCACAAAACATGCTAAAAACGACTGCGGCAACTGCGCAACGGTTAAACTTTTTCATACTCATTTCCTCTTACTCCTGAGATATATCGCTGTTCATCCGTGATTAGCGACACGGCAGCAGCACAGTTGACGCGTCGACAAGCGTTGCCGGCATCGTGACTTCACACTGGGTTTTTCCGCCCCAGTTCACTTTCAGCGTTTCGTTCGGATTGACCCCGGAAAGCCAGGCTTTACCTTCTTCCAGGACCATGGCAACGCTCACGCCATCTTTGTTGTAAACTTCTGCGCCAAACGGCGGCGTACTATGGTCTGCCAGACGCAGCGTGCCCATTACCCGGTTGCCTTTCGACATACCAAACGCCTGGTAACCAATGGCCCCTTCCGTCAATACCGAGGTACTGATTGCTTTGGACGCTTCAATGTTGCCATCCATTGCATCTACATCTACTCGAGTATCAAAGTTGTTGTAGCTGACGATATCCGGCACAACGGCGATACCAAAGTTGTTCGTGATCGCTTTACCATTGTTCAGCGGCACACCGCCGATACCATTGGTGTCTACCATCACACGTGCGGTATTTGATGAAGCGCTACTGTTATGCAGCGCTGCGCCATGCCGTGTTGCCGTCAAACCACCGCGCAACGTTGCGCTGGCAGAAAGGTAGTTATTGTGTTGATAGCTGGCGGTGGTGTTGACCTCTGCCCACTGCGAACGATGGCGATAGTAGCCGTCAACGTTGGCATAACCGTCCTGACTTGCCCCGGCACGTACGCGCCACAGGTTGTTGTAATCACTGTTGTCGGTGTACGACGCCATCGGGCTGGTTTTGCCATTGCTCGTCTGGACATCGAGGCCTGCCCAACGGTTACCGTCACCCACCGGAATCGACAATCTGAACGAGATAGAATCATCGTTCTTGCCGTTGTAGTCCGAGCGATAGGCCGACACGTTTGCGGTGATACCGCGTACGTTGCCCACCTTAAAGCTGCGGCCAACGGAGAAACCGTATCTGTCCTGACTGCCGCGGTTCCAGTAGTTCTGGTGGGTGTAAGTCAGGAACAGCGTCGTTGCCAAACGTGGATCGTCAGCAAAGAACGTTTTACTACCGGTAATGGTGTACATCTCTTTTTCGCGACCGATGTTGTCGTAGCCCTGGTAACGTTCGTCCAGGTACTGCGACAGGGTACGGAAATCGCGCTCAGAGAAGCGATAGCCTGCGAAGGTAATGGAGCTGTTGTATTCATCAAACGTCTTCGCGTAACTCAGCTTGTAAGATGTTCCCCAGATGCGGTTTTGTCCTGGCAGTTCACTCCAGGACTCCGTAGCATCAAACGACAACGCACCGAACACGCTCAGGTCACGACCAATACCTGCAGATAACGCGGTATACGCTTTACCCGCCGTCATCAGACCGCCATAGAGTGACCACGCGTTAGACACACCCCAGGAGAAATCACCGGCCACAAAGCCAGGCCCCTGAATACGGTGGTTATAGCGAGACGGCGCACCGCCCGCGATGTTGTAGCGCACGTAGCCAGGACGCGTCAGGTACGGGATGTTGGCGGTATTCACCTGGAAGGTGGACACTGAGCCATCCTGTTCTTCAACACGCACATCCAGGGTACCGCGCACGGAGTTATGCAAGTCCTGGATGTTAAATGGACCCGCTGCCACCGTCGTTTCATAGATGGTGCGCCCGCTTTGCATCACGGTCACTTTGGCGTTGGTACGCGCTACGCCGTGAATTTCCGGCGCATAACCACGCAGGCTTGGCGGCAGCATACGCTCATCGCTCGCCAGGTTAGCCCCGGTAAAGCGCACCGTATCAAACACCTGCGAGTTGAGATAAATTTCACCCAGCGTCAGTTTGGCGGCCATCGTAGGCAGCGGACGATAAGCGTAGAACTGGTTCCAGGTAAAATCGTACTTGCGCTGATCGCTGTCGTAATTGGTCTGGTATTCACCGCGTACACGCCAGCCGCCGGCGTTGAAACCCGCCTGGCCATAACCTGACACTGAGCTGTAATCATCAGACCCGCTCTTGAAACGACGAGTGACCTGCCCGGTCAGGCTGTAGTCAAAAATAACGCCCGCAATACCGCTGTCCCAGCGCTCGGGCGGGGTCCAGTCCGGATCGTTGTATTTCATCCAAGCCTGAGGAACCACAATATCAAGTACACCCGCAGCGTTACTGATTCTTGCACCAGGAACACTGTCGAGGGTGTAGCAGTTTTCATAAATCGGCATGACTTTGGCGCGGACTTCATCCTTCAGCGCCAGCTTGGTCAGCAAGTCCTCATTAATACATGCACGGCTGCTTTTGCCGTCTTCGCTTGCAACATATTCAATTTTGGACTGCCCTACAGATCTGGAGTTGATCTTAATATCAAGCAGGTAACTTCCCGGGGTGACGTAGTTATCCGTTGCGAATCGGGATAAATCGACATGGCTGCGATCTGCTGCATCAAGCACATCGACGTTAAACTCAACGCTATCATCTGCTAAAGCCGCTGGCGCATAGCAGACCATAATTACCTGCGCGGCAATTATAGTTAACTTGGTTTTTAATTTTACCGACATGATTATTCATCCCGAATCAATCACCGGAATACGTGAAGCATCCCGCTACGTATATGTTGTTTTAGTTGTAATCCATAAAAAAGCGGGCAGTTGCATAGAATTCGCCAGCCTGAACATTTTTCTGGACCGGAACCACCGAGGCAGTAAATCGTAATATGTTTTTCTCACTACTCAGTGCATAACCGGGAGACGGCTGTCCAAATGTTAAAGTATCACCGTTTCTATCTTGCAGGCGTATTCCCAGCCCTTTTCCGTTTGTCAGTAATGCAGTGGGATCTTCATTCGTCGTCTCACCAATAAATGTCACTGACGCGTAGGGATAACGCAATAAACCATTACCTAAATCTGTCGCTGTACATCCAGTTAAGCGAACCGTAAAAGGTCGAATTAAAACATCTTCGCCTTCTTCTTTAACATCACGGGCAGAAATATCGCCAAACTCAACTAATATATCGCGATGCAGGTTGTCGATGCTGCAAGCAGCTTCAATAAGTTCCCCTCGCGCATCCACTTCCCCCTCTAACGGAAGGAAAGTAGTGGCAAAGGCATGGCCAGAAAAAAGCAGGGTGGATAATAAATAAAGCGGAAGAATGCTTTGCTTTTTTAATTCCATAGTAGCACCCACGATCCTTGTTCCTGATTCCACTTTCATATAATGCGGGGGTTCCCCCCCGCACAGCACACTTCACATCGATTACTGGTAAGCGATAGAGAAGTTAATGGTAGACTGGAAGTCACCTGCGGTCGGTACGGTGGTAGCAGTGTCAGCCTGCAGGAATGCTACGAACGGGATGGTGTTTTTGCCATCAACCAGTTTAACAGCAGAGGTCGCTTCGCCCCACTTAACAGTCTGGTTGCCGCTGTCTACCAGGCCGATACCTGCGCCAGTCGCGGTACCAGAGGTGAAGGCTGCCAGAGCTTCGTTAGACGGATCAACAGAGGTCGGGGTGTAAGTTACAACAGCGCTGCCCGCGGTAGTTGCGTCGCAGTCCTGCAGAACGATGCTCTTCTGTACGTTACCAACACGTGCCTGGTTTGCAAACTCGTGGATCGGACGCTGACCGAAATCAACAACAACCGGGCTTGACTCAACAGCCAGGCCGCAAGGCGTGCTTACCAGCTCACCTTTCAGCTCGATTACGCCGTTAGTGGTGCCATCAGCAGCCAGTACAGATGCAGAACCCAGAGCAGCAGTAAATGCCACAGCCATAGCTACTTTATTCAGTTTCATAAAAATTCCTGCGTAGTAAACTAATATCCTAAGAAATAAAGAGCGATAAAGCCGGCAATACATAATGCATGCGGCGTTTAGAAGCCCCTGTTTTACGTCAACAGAGTTCAGGTCTGATAATCTTAGCGGTGTTTGCAGCTGTAATTATTGGCCCACTCCGTTGAGCTAAGAAAATGCTATCAAAACACAATTATCCTTAAAAGCATGGCGTACCCATACAGCAAAATGCGAGTTAAAACCTCGCATACATGTTATTACCAATTTTTTATCTCGCGAATGGAAAGGAAAAGTCCTATCAAGGACATTACGAACAATATTTTGGCAGTAAAAAAAAAGGCAATAAGACATCTGGATGATATTTAGCTGAAAGCTCTTAAATTAAGCACAAAAATCAATCAGCAGAAACGCACGTAACGGTAACTCGGTCGATACAATAACAGCAGCACACCCGCGCTCAACAAGGAAATTGCTATCACTGGCAGGTTAACAAGAAATGATAAGAATAGTCGCACATAAATGTACAAAATAAATAATCTCTTTGTGATAATGTGAGCAAGCAGGCACTTATTGATGCAGTGAAAAAGAAAAAAGCAATGTTATTAATTCTTAATTCCTGGCAAAGAAGAGAAAAAATAGCTAACTTTGTGATATTTGCCTGTGCAGACTCCAGTCCTTAAAAGAAGATAACGCGTCTGAAATAGCCCAATAAAAACGACAGCCCTCGAGTTGAGAAGCTGCCGTTTCAGGTTTCAAAAGGAAGGACACTTACTGAATATGCTGGTCAAACATCTCGTGAGAGATCTCCTGAACACCATCTTTATTAAGCAATATGATACGATCGGCGCTACGAATGGTTTCCGGGCGATGGGCAATAATAATACGCGTGATGTTCATATCACGAATAGCGGTATTGATTGCGCTCTCGCGATTAACATCAAGGTGGCTGGTGGCTTCGTCGAGAATCAGGATCTCAGGCCTGCGGTATAACGCACGTGCCAGTAGCACGCGCTGCATCTGCCCGCCGGACAATGAAGACCCCATATCGCCCACCAGACTATTATAAGCCATCGGCATTAACATAATATCGTCATGGATCTGTGCCAGCATTGCCGCCCGCTCCACCTGTTCCTGACTGTAATTCGCATCAAAGAAGCTAATGTTGTCAGCAATTGAGCCCGCAAACAAAATATCGTCCTGCATAACGCTACCAATTTTGTCACGATACCAGGTCATCCCCAGTTTACGGATGTCCTGGCCGTTAACCTCAATCGCACCACGTTGTGGCTTGAGTAATCCCAGTAACAGCTTCACCAACGTCGATTTACCCTGCCCGGAGGGGCCGATAATCGCCACCGATTCACCTGAGTGGATACTCAGCGTACAGTTCTCAAACACCCAGGGTTCAGTGGGTGCATAACGGAAAGAGAGATTGTGCACTTCAACGGCAAACGCCTTCTGCTCACCGGGCAGCGCCACGGCGTTGTCCATATCGCCTTCTTTATCCGTCAGTACAATATCGGCCAGACGTTCGCCGTGCAAGCGCAGCATCCAGAACTCAATAATGGCGTTAATCAGTCCGGTGGCGCGGCTGAGGAACTGATCGGCAAAACTCGAAAATGCCACCAACATCCCGCCGGTAAAATTACCTTCTAATACCTGAAGCGCCGCGAGCCAGATAAGTACGATGCGCCCGACGCCGGAAATAATCCCCTGTAAGGTATTAAAACCAATCGTTAACCGCTGAATATGGATGCCTTTGTTAGTCGCTTCAACCAGTTCATTGGCATACGTGGAAACTCGCATTTCCTGCTTGTTATTCAGCTTCACCGCCTGCACGCCACGGATAGACTCCAGTAATTGCGACTGGGCGCGGGCATTGGCAATCAACTGGTCTTCATTAGCCTGGCGAAACGGGCGAAATGACGCCCAGCGGATGATAACGTAAAGCCCGAACAGCCCCAGCACAACAAAAGCCAGTTTGACGTTGTAAGCAAACAGCATAAACAGCGTCACGATTGCCATCACACCATCAAGCAACGAGGAGATAAAGCGGCTGGTCAGCGTGTTCTGGATGGTATTGATGGAACCAAAACGCGACACAATATCGCCAACATGCCGTTCTTCAAACCAAGACATCGGCAGGCCAAGCAGGTGTGAACAGACGTTAGCGGACCACTGTACGCTCAACATACTGGAAAACCAGGTTGTGACCCAGGAACGGATAGCAGTAATGATGTTTTGCAGCACCATCACAACGATAAATGCTGAACCCAGCAGCGTCAGCAAATCGTAATCGGCAGAAGGCAGCACCTGGTCCATCACCCATTGGGTATAAAAGGGCGCCAGGATGCCAAATACCTCAAGAGCGATGGAGAGAATCATCACCTGCACAAAGGCGGAACGAATACCCGTCACATTGCCGATAAGTTTGAGCATCGAAAGCGATTCTTTCTCTTCTTTCTTCTCAAACGTCGCTGCTGGCATCAGCTCAAGCGCCACGCCGGTAAACGAGGTGGAAACCTCGTCCAGTGGCACTTCACGGCGACCTCGTGCCGGGTCATGAATCACGATTTTCTTTTTAGAAACGCTTTTGAGCACCACAAAGTGATTCATATCCCAGTGCAGAATGCAGGGCAAACGCAGCTTGTGCAGTTCTTCTATCTCAAGGCGCAGCGCGCGCGTTGACATGCCAAGCTGTTGCGACACCAGCATAACCTCACCCAGCGTTGCACCTTTGAGTGACGTGGAGAAACGTCGACGCAGGGTTATCATGTCGATACGGTGACCATAATAGTTGGCAATCATGCCAACGCAGGTTAACCCACACTCTGCCGCCTGGGTCTGCTGAATAACCGGCAGCTTATTGCGCCAGGAGAAGTTAAGTTTTTCAAGCAAATTCATTGTGATAGCCTTTTTTCTTATTGTTATCAGGAAGCCGCGCTGCGGCTAAGGGCATAAAGCGGTTCAAGTACCCACTCATACAACCGGCGCTTGTCGATAAGAAAATCTGCCTCTACCGCGCTACCGGGTTGGAGCCTCACCTGCTGTCCGTAGGCTTTCACAAACTGGTTATCCAGCTTTACTTTCACCAGATAATGCTGCTCCTGCACCTGGTTGTTGCCGGTTATCTGCGCGACTTCCTGCGCAGAAAGCGCCACTCGGGAGACGCCGATCACCTTGCCAAACTGCTGGCCAAACTTCTGCCACGGATAGGCCTGGTAGCGCAGAACGACACGCTGCCCCGGGCGAATAAAACCAATGGCGCGGCTGCTGACCATAATGCGTGCCTGTAGTTCTGTGTTTTCTGGTAGCAGAGATGCCATGGTCTGGCCAGCCGCCACAATCTGACCACGCTTAACCACCACAGATGCCACCGTCGCTTTTTGTGGCGCGTTCAATACCACCGAACGGCGCGACTCGTTTTCCATCATGTTCTGCTTGAGCTCGGCGATGCGCCGCTCAATATCGTTAATCTGATTAAGCTCGTTGATGGGCTGCTCACGAATCTGCTGTAACGTCTGAGTAAGCTGTTGCTGAAGATCAATTCGCTGACGTGCCACGTCCTGAATACGAGACTCGGCCTCAAGGCGTGCGGTTTCCTGCTCCTCAACCTGGCTGTTAGAGGCGTAACCTTCCTTGCGCATCATTTTATATTTATTGAGCTTTTCAGCTGCCAGGTTCATCTGTTGTACGCGGCTTGCATAGATGTCGCTCAGACTGGCGAGCTGCTGCTCCAGTAAACGCTTTTTGTCCTGTAACCCTTTGCGTGTTTCCTCAGACAACACAGTCAGGTTGGCACGCTCTCTGACCAGCACACCATGTTGCAGGTCGAGTTGTTCAGCAATGGTTTCACGCGTCTGTCCATACCGGGTGGACACTTCAGAAGAAATGGTGACCAGCGGAGCGCCTTTCTCCACGCTGTCGCCTTCACGGATAGCCAGATCGGTGATTGTGCCGGCATTCACCGCCACGATATCCATGACCCCCTCTACCGGGATAAGTGCGCCAATGGCGTTTTCACGTTTGGTGTAAGAACCAAAGAAGCAGAAAATCAGCGTCGCGACCGTGATAAGTCCCACCAGTCCGATAATGACCCAGCGATAGGGCGGGCAGTAAAGCGCCACGCTGCCAATAGCTTTTGTTTTGTTTGCCTCAAGCGCTTCCTTGCGAAACAGTGATTCAGACATAGCTATCTTCCATAAACATTACGAACGTACGGGGCAGTTAAACCTGTTCAGATACGAATAATCCAAATCGCCCGATACCGCAGCGAGTTTGATACTGGAGACAATGTACTCGTATTGCGCTCTGGCAAGTTCACTCAGGGATTTGAAATAATCTTTCTCAGAGTTCAGTGCATCGATAGTGGTGCGAAGCCCCAGTTCACGGGCGTACTGGGTGGATTCCATGCGACGTTTTGCTGAGATGATAGCTTTGCGGTGCGCGCTCATGCGTGCTTCACCGGAACGTACACCGG
>JALAGK010000120.1 GCA_022712475.1 Enterobacteriaceae bacterium | reverse complement strand
GTCAATTCTGCGCCAGAGATTTTCAGACGGTTTAACCGGGTCGACAAACGTATCCAGCCCGCTCAGCATCTCCTGCCAGTGCCACATTGTGGCCCGCAGTTCAGGGCGCTGTGCCATGTCCTTTTCGAAGTCTCTTTGCTCCGACACTGACAGCAAACCCAGTACATATTCTGCGGCCCTTACATTGTCCTGGTTATCAGCGTTCATAATCCCACGCACTCCTTCAGATGCTCGAGGCCCCGTCGGATCCAGCTTTTAACACTACCGGCAGGCTTATCCATATATCGCGCAATATCTGAATGTGAAAACCCCTGAAACCAGGCCAGAGCAATACTTTGCTGCTGGTCAACCGGCAGATGGTTCAGACAGTTAAGCAAACGCCTTTCCCTTTCTTCACCCAGCACCAGGTTGTCAGGCGTCAGGTTGTTCAAATCGGGTTGGGTAAGTGCAATATCGTCGTCAGATTGCCACTGGTTATCACGGGCACGAAGCCAGTCTATGGATTTATTGCGCACCAGATAACTCAGCCATGTCCGGGGTGAACTCAGGTTACTGTCAAAGGAATGTACGCCTGACCACAGATGAACAAATACCTCCTGAAGGATATCTTCAGCCACCTCCCGGCGTTTAACAATGCGTAATGAAATGGAGAGAAGCCGGGGACAATGAACCTGATAGAGTTTTCTGAAGGCTTCACGGTCGCCGCAGGCGATGCCCTGCATAAGCAAGATATCAGTCGGAACACTATTATCCATATCACCCCTGAAGTGGTGCAGTAACCTGTTGTTACTGCACCAGTATAGGTAATATTTACGGCATTAGTACGCTATCGATAACATCAATAACCCCGTTGCTCTGATGAACATCCCAGATGGAAACGTTGGCGACGTTACCTTGCTTGTCTTTAAGCGCTAACCCGTTCGCCCCATCCTGAACCACCCACAAAGGCTCACCATTTACCGTCTTCAGTTCTGTTTTACCGCCGCCTGATTTCACTTTATGCATCAGCGCCTTCATATCCAGTTTCCCGGCCACAACATGGTAGGTCAGTATTGCGGTTAATTTCGCTTTATTCTCAGGCTTTAACAGCGTATCAACGGTACCTGCCGGCAGTTTCGCGAAAGCGTCATTGGTGGGAGCAAAGACCGTAAAAGGCCCTGTTCCCTCCAGGGTACTCACCAGTCCGGCGGCTTTGACGGCGGCAACCAGCGTAGTGTGGTCCTTAGACTGGGAGGCATTCTCGATAATATTTTTAGAGGGGTACATTTCGGCCCCACCGACCATTTTGGTTTTTTCCATCCCCGCCGCAAAAACAGAAGTACTACAGACAAGACCGATAATCAGTGCACAGCCAGTGAGCTTGTTCATGGTGTAACCCTCAATGAATGGAATGATTCTGAACTCGGGTCTCCCCTTGAATCTATATACGAATGAACTCAACAAACGGATGCAGGTGGACTAAAAAGTTTTTCACTGGGGGCATTGCAGAACGCTTGTTCACCACAGGTGAACATTTCTGTTTGGTCTGCAGGCTGTATTATTGGCGAGATGTGGATGATGCATGCGGAGGAGGGAGCGCAGCCAGCACGCCACAGGCCTGAGCACGCTTTTTATTTCTTGCGCGAGGTATGCCAGGTATCCGGCACAGTTCTGCCATTCCACTCTTTCAACCACCACGCCTCGTGCTCATGGGTAAAAATAACTGAGAACTGGTTATTCATTTCATCACTCCAGTAATCCAAAATAACGTCATTACCGTCAAAATAAATAATGGACAGGCTGTGCGGGAAATCAGTGTCACTACTAATGGTCTCGTAAAAATCCTGCACTTCATTATCAAGTGCTGGTACGGCCTTGATGATTTTGCGGATAAACGTCATCAAACCGGTAATGCCGTCAACTTGCTCTGGCTCCAGAGCAATCACGATAGCATGTTCTGCTGAGATCAGAATTTCATCCTGATTAATCGTTAGCGCCTGTTCTGCGCGAATAAACTGTTCATCCTGATATCGGTTCTGGCGTAACACGCGGGTCTCTCCCTTTCCTACCAGAGATAACTAACGTTGGTTGTATCACTGCAAATCCGGTACGTAAATGTTGGGTGCGTTGAAGAAAATAGGGCAACAAATACAACAAAAGGACACGGCGCACGTGTGCGCCGTTAATTGCAGGTAAGATGCCAGGACAGGTACTGAGAAGAGATATTTACTTTCAGGGCTAACGTGTTGCCTGGCAGATAATGAAAAACCATTACCCCTGCTACGCCTGCAAATAACCCTCAATCAACGCCAGTAGCCTTGCATTGTCGATGGTTGTCAGGATTTGCACTGGTGCGCCCTGTGTTTCAGGCACACCGACATTGAGCCGCAAACTGCCGTAACGACAGGTGGTACCGCGTGCCACGCCCTGTAGCGCCACATCAAGATAATCGGTTTCGCTCTCGCACAATGTTGGGTCAAGCAACCAGGCAATGGTCAGCACATCGTGAATCCAGCAGCCGGGCAGGCCACGCGTTTTCATCGAATAATCAATCCAGGGCGTCATGGTTCGAGACAGGTAGCGCGTGGCGGCATTATCCACCGCAGCCAGTCTGACCAGGTCGGCATGTACCATTTGTGTCTGGGTGGTGACATCCATTGGCACCAGCGTAATGGGTGCGCCGCTGGTGAGCACAATATGTGCTGCTTCCGGGTCGAGTCCAAAATTGGTGTCCTTCAGATAACCCGGCACAGTAAACACGCCGCCCATAATCACAATACGCTTCACCGCTTTAGCCATGTCCGGGAACAAACGCAATGCCAGGGCTACGTTGGTCAGCGGGCCAATCGCGACGAGGGTGATCTCACCTGGGTTATTACAGATAAGCTCGCCCATCGCAAAAGGGGCCAGAGGTTGAGTACGCTCGCATTCGGGCGGAGGCGTCACGCCGTGCCATAACGGACGCAGCCCATTGTTATCAACGCTGCTGTCCAGGCGCTCGCGCCACGGCGCGGCAGGCTCCAGCAGCGCGTGGGACGCCCCGCGATAAACCGGCACGCTGGCACCTAACTCGCTCACCAGATTACAGGCGACCGCATAACCCACTTCACTTGCGGTGTTACCTGCAACCGTGGTTATCATCTCAAGATGCATTTGTGGCGCAGACAGCGCCAGAGCAAGTGCCAGTCCGTCATCGACGTTGGCACCCGGGATCCCATTGCCGGGATCGCAATCAATAATTACTCGCATACCTGTACAGCGTTGCATCAGCTCGTCGGACGTTTCACCGGCTTGCAGCCGCAAGACTCTCCGTGTTGTAAATCAAAAGCGAATTCGCAGTGACGCGCTTCGCCGTCCCATGCCTTTAACATGCCTACCGCCGCCTGTGCCATGCGGGTAACCGGCTGGCACACTGCGGTTAATGAAGGCACGTTATACTGCGACTCAGGGGTGGCATTAAAGCACACCAGCGCAACATCATCGGGCACGTTTAGCCCATGTTCCGCGAGTGCACGCAGGCAGCCTAACGCCTGCTGCTCATTGGTAGTAAACAGCGCCCTCGGTCGTGGACCACGTAGCAAGCGCTGTGTTGCCTCATAACCTCCGGCGCGAGTGTAATCGGTGGAAAATATCCACGACGCATTGACGTTAAGGCCTGCATCTTCCAGCGCCTGGCGCCAACCACGCAGTCTGTCCTGAGTGTTGAGCATGGTCGTCGGGCCGCAAATTATCCCGATATCACGATAGCCGTGCTCAATAAGATGACGCGTCGCACGATTCGCCGCCTGCTCTTCATTAACCTGAATCGAGCTGACATTCAGGTTCTTATCAATACGGTCAATCATGACGCACGGCGTGCCGCTGGCCATAATCAAATCAATATATGGATGGCGGTCAACGCTGGTATAAATCAGTCCGTCCACCTGACGGTGCAACAGGTTATTAATGATGTCCCGCTCGCGCTGCCTGTCGTCTCCGGCATCACCCAGCAAAAGCACCTTACCATCGGCAAATGCCGCTTGCTGCAATGCATGCGCCATAGATGAGATAAAAGGGTTGGAGATATTTGGCACCACCAACCCGTAGGTTTGCGTTGTGCCGGATGCCAGCGCTTTCGCAATGCCGTTAGGGCGGTATCCGGTCTTTTCTATCGCGGCCAGCACTCTTAAGCGCGTTTGTGATGCAACAGGGCGCGGCCCGTTATTGATAACATAGCTCACTACCGCCACCGAGGTACCCGCTTCACGGGCAACGTCGGTGCGCGTTACGCGCCGGGAACGGTTCACACTCACTCAATACCTGCCTGATTGCGCTGCAAAATAAGAACTGCGGGACAACAGAATACCCTGCTGCCCCGCAAAAATCTTTGCCCGCAAAATAAATACGTTAAATCGCGTCTTCCGGCAAATTCAGGTCTCGGCCCCGGGTTTCTGGTGCGAAGAACGTTGTAATAAGCCCAATGGATGCCATTACCATAAAGTAGGTCGCCACCGGCCACCAATGGCCGGCCCAGGACAGTAGTGCCGCCGCCACCAGCGGTGCGGTACCGCCGGAGATAATTGAGCCCAGCTCTTTCGCCACCGCCATTTTGGTGTAACGGTTCGTCACACCAAACAGCTCCACACCCCACGCCGCCTGCACGCCGAAGATACCCAGCGACGCCAGCGACATACCAACAACAATAGTCGGAATCACAATCATAGGGTCACGGGAGTCCAGCAGCATAAAGGCCGGGAACGCGTAAAGGATGAGTAAGAAACAGAACCAGCGGTAGGTAATCCGGCGGCCAAAACGGTCAGACAACCAGCCCGCCAGCGGAATAACCGCAAAACCCAGTAGAGAAGCGATAAACACGGCAGTGGTCGGCACCGATTTATCGACCATCAGTACTTTTGCCACATAACCAATGATAAAGCCCTGTGCGAGATATGACGGACCATTCTCGCCAATACGCAGGCCTACCATGGTCCAGAATGCACGGGTACGACGCCAGAAGCTGCGGGTATCCTGCTGCTGTGCCACAACACCACGCTCCATCGCCTCACGACGCTGAGCTTCTAGCAGCGCTTTCTGGCGCTCAAACACCGGTGTCTCACGCATGTGGCGACGAATAAACAGTGCCACAATGGCAATCAGCATGCTGCCAAGGAATGGAATACGCCAGCCCCAGCTCATCAGGCTCTCTTTATCCATCTGCAGCACCAGTAGCCAGATGAGGGATGCCAGCAGCGTGCCGCTGTTAGAACCCAGCGCAATAACAGATGATACCAGCCCGCGCCGCTTGGGCGGCGCGTATTCGCCCAGCATCACGGTACCGCCGGACAGTTCCGCGCCTGCTCCCAACCCCTGGGAGAAGCGCAGAATAACAAGACAAGTCGGCGCCCACACGCCGATAGATGCGTAGCTCGGAATCAGGCCAATCAGGGTTGTAGACAGCCCCATTAAGGCAATAGTCGTGACCATCACGACCTTACGGCCGTGACGGTCACCAATCCAGCCAAACAGCAGCGCGCCTATCGGACGGGCAATAAAGCCCACCGACCAGGCAGCAAAGCTTGAAAGAAGCGCCATGACCGGCGTTGCCTCGGGGAAAAAGACGTCCCCAAAGATAATGCCTGCGGCAAGGCCGTATAGCGCAAAGTCAGCGTACTCCATCGTTGTGCCAAGCCAGCAGGAAAACGTAGCGCGCCGGAAGTCTCTGCGTCCTTCATCTGTCGCCAGGCGTTCCTGTGCTGCATGTGCCGCGTCGCCAGTTGGCACAGCGGAAGTATCGTTGCTCATGTAAAAATTCCCCGGTGTTGGAATATCCGTTTCATTCGCGTTAACGCGATATCTACTCGCGTAGATTCCTGCTTATGATGCGCCATATACTTTATCTACTCGCGTAGAACTGGCAACCCAATAACTCAAAAATGAGTGTAAGATCACAATGTGACAGAGATATTGCAGTCTTTATAACGAAAATTCCTGGAGAAATCTCCTCCTCTTACACTGACTTGTTCATTTCCCATTCATCCAGTTTCTCAACACCCCACGGCATAACGCATCTCCCGCTGGGGAAAAGGGCGGTCCTGTGCCAGGCTTTACTGACCACTACGTACAGGAGCACCCGATGAAAACCTGGAAACGTATTATTCTTGCGGGCACTTTTCTCCCGTTAATGGCAGCACATGCAGCAGATACACCATCACAAACTCCGCATCAGTTGACGCCAAACGATGCAAAAAACGCCGCGCTCGCGGAAAAAACGCAACGAGTTACCATCTCTGAGGTTAAACATCAGGCCGATGGCACAAGCGTACAGATACAAGGGCAACTGGAGAAAAAACAGGGTGAGGATGTGTACCTGTTGCGCGATGACAGCGGGCAAATCGACGCCGTCATTCCGGCGGCAGTCTTTAACAACGCCACCGTTGCACCAGGTGATAACGTGACCGTACAGGGAGCTATCGATAAAAAGCAAACCCCACCTCGCCTGCGGGTAAGCCATTTCGAAAAACGTTAATCCGTTAAACGCGCCGCAGAGTAATAAATACCCACTCATACAGGCACCAGCGGGCATCTTATTACTGACAGACAGAAAGCTCTCCCCTCAACAGGGGAGAGCCAGCAGGTTACAGCGACTGGTGTTTTGTCTCGTGCGTACAAATCAGGGCGATAAGCGTAATCACCGCCATACTGGCCAGATAGACGCCCACCCAGAACAAGCCATAAGTGGTTTGCAGCCAGGCAGCAATCCATGGTGCGACAGAAGCACCAAGAATCGAGGCGACGTTATACGAGAACGACGCGCCGGTGTAGCGCACTTCGGTCGGAAACAGCTCCGGCAGCAGCGCCCCCATCGGGCCAAAGGTCAGCCCCATCAGGCTTAAACCCACCAGCAGGAACACCATCACCAGCCCCTGATTACCTGAGCCGAGCAGCGGCTGGAACATAAACAGCGCAAACAGCAGAATTAGCGAGGTAATCACAATCATGCTTTTGCGCCGACCAAAGGCATCGGCCAGCATCCCGGCAATGGGCACCATCACGCCAAAACCAATTACCGCCATCATCAGCATCCACAGCACGCTGTTACGCGAGAAGCCGAGGCCGTTTGGTACGGCTGCGGTACTGTAGGTCATGGAATACACCGTCATGATGTAAAACAGCGTGTAGGTTGCCAGCATAATGAACGTACCGAGAATGGTAGCGCGCATATGCTTTGTCAGCAGCGTTCCCAGCGGGACTTTTACACGCTTACCTTCTTTAGCTACTTTGGTAAATACCGGGCTTTCGTGCAGCGAGACGCGCACATACAAACCAATCAGCACCAGAACAGCAGAGAAAATAAACGGAATACGCCAGCCCCAGCTCATAAACTGCTCGTCAGTGAGCAACCAGGAGAGCAGCAGGAAGGTGCCGTTGGCAAAGAAAAAGCCAATCGGCGCACCCAACTGCGGGAAAGAACCGTACAGCGCACGCTTGTGCGCCGGTGCGTTTTCGGTGGCAAGCAGTGCCGCACCGCCCCATTCTCCACCCAGACCCAGCCCCTGACCGAAGCGTGCCAGCGCCAGCAGTAACGGCGCCAGTACACCAATTGTCTCATAGCCCGGCAGCAGGCCAATCAGTACGGTCGAAATACCCATCGTAAGCAACGAGGCGACCAGCGTGGCTTTGCGCCCAACCTTGTCCCCAAAGTGGCCGAACAGTGCCGATCCCACCGGGCGCGCAATAAAGGCAATTGCAAAGGTGGCCAGCGACTGTAGCGTGGCGGCAGTGGCATCGCCCTGCGGGAAGAAGATGTGCGGAAACACAATCACTGCGGCAGTAGCGTAAATATAAAAGTCAAAAAATTCGATAGCGGTGCCTATTAGGTCGGCGACCACCACCTTGCCGCGCGAGTTAACGGGCGCGGTCTGGTCGGTATCGACAGTTGTGGCAATTGATGCTTGCATACGGTTTTCTTATTGATGTTTTTTGAACAAACGAATGTCCATATTACGCACAGCAAAAGCGACATTTCAACGCGTGTGCCTGGCGCGAATTGCACAAAAAACAGACAAAAAGTGGATAATGTGTGATTAAAGCGCGGAGCAAAAGGAAGGAGCTGATATTTAGCACATATTTAGATGATTGAACTGCACTCTGGTTAAATAAAAGTTACCGGGTGGATTTTCGTGCTGAATTTTTCACTCCCCCGTGCAGACAGCACGGGGGAGTGAAACGTGAGGATTACTGATGCGGGCGTCTGCCCGGCATCGGCTTATCATCTTTGTACTCGGCAGTGGCAATCCAGGCCGCACAAAACAGCGTCAGGCGAGCGAAGAAATAGAAGAACGCCATCAGCCCTAACACGGAACCAAAGGCCGCGCCGGACGGGGATTTAACCAGCGCAGGCAGCGTCCAGGTCATAATGATTTTAATCACCTCAAAGCCGATTGCCGCAATCAGCGTACCGCGCATCAGCGCTTTTTTACGCGGGCGATGGCGCGGCAGGCACCAGAAAATCCAGAAGAACAACAGATAGTTGGCAAAAATGGAAATCGCCAACCCAATCAGTCGCCAGGCGGGCTTGAGCCACTCAATATAATCAAGATGCAGCAGGCTTATAATAAGTGCCTGAGCAGAACCGGCAATAGACGTGATAGAGAGCGTCACAATCAGCGCAATCAACAGACCAATCAGCGAGATAAAGTCGCGCAGGTATTTAATCCAGATTTTCTCTTCATCCTGCGGAGCACGCTCCCAGACATCGCGCGACTGGGCACGTACTGCTTCGCGCAGGTTACCCATCCAGTTAATCCCGGAATAGAGTGCCACGGCAAGCCCCACCAGCCCCACGGTGGTACGCTGCTGAACTGCGGTGTTAATGGTGCTTTTTAGCGTCTGGGCAAGCGTAGGGTCACTGACGTTTGCCAGAATTTTATCGAAGATATCCTGCAGTAGCGTGGGGTGCGAAGCGAGAATGTAACCCGCGCTGGCGAAGCTCACCATCAGAATGGGGATCAGCGACAAAAACGAGAAATAGGTAATGGCGGCGCCAAACTGGTTACCAAGACGGTCGTTAAAACGTTCCACAGCACGCAGGATGTGCGCCACCATGGGGTTGCGCTCAATACGCTTCACCGTTTTATTCACGTGCTGCAATTTGCCCGCGATAGCGCTGTTTTCTTTGCCCTCTTTCTCGTCGGATGACGATTTATCCAGATTCACAACCGGCGTGTAGCTCAGGTCACGGGTGGGGCGTTTTTCGTTATCAGATGTACGCATTGGCTCCATAGTCCTTTAGGGGGTTGGCCCGATCTTAATGAAATTATAGACCTGACGCTAACGGATATGGCTGATACCCGAGCTGCGCTGTGCCAGATGGTTAATCCACATACGCTTTCATTACCTCAGAAAGCCACTCCATAAACAGATGCACCCGGCGCGACAGATTGCGCCTGTGTGGCCAGATAAGAGATACCGGCAGCGGTGCCGCGCGGTAGTGCGCCATCACTTCCACCAGCTCGCCGCGGCGCAATGCATCACGCACACCCACGCGCGGCACCTGAATAATGCCCAGCCCGGCGAGGCAAGCAGCGTGGTAGGTTTCAGTACTGTTGACCGTCAATACACCACCGGTTTTTATCCACTGCACCTGGCCATCGCGCCAGATTTCAAACCCTGGCGGGCGCACTCCGAGTGTGGAGGCATAGTGTACCATCGCGTGCGAGGTCAACTCGTCCGGACTTTGTGGCCAGCCAAAGCGCTCAAGGTAGCCGGGGCTGGCGCAGTTAAGCTGGGTCAGCTTACCGAGTTGGCGCGCCACCAGACCGGAGTCACGCAACACGCCAACGCGTACTACGCAGTCAAACCCTTCCTGAACCACATCCACCAGCCTGTCGCTACTGCTAAGCTCTAGTTCAATACCGGGATACTGCTGCAAAAACCCCGGCAGACGCGGAATAACCAGATTACGGGCAATACTGACCGGCATATCAACGCGCAGGCGGCCGCTCACGCTGGTGGGATCGTGCAAAAACAGGCTGTCCAGCTCATCGAGATTGGCGAGCAAATCCCGGCAGCGCTCGTAATAAATCATACCGTCCTGGGTGAGCTGCACGCGGCGCGTGGTGCGATGCAGCAAACGGGTGCCAAGCGTATTTTCCAGCGCCTGAATCTGACGCGAGACGCTGCCTTTTGGCAGGCTCAGGGTTTCAGCTGCCCGTGAAAAGCTCGCCAGTTCGGCGACTCTGACGAATAGCTGCATTGCATGAATTTTATCCATATCGGCGGCGTATTGTTGTCGTTAGTGAAACAGTGAAGCGTATTAACCCGTCTTTATTGCTTTATTAGCATCCAATAAGCTTTTTCTCAATCGACAGTCATCCGGAAAGGGGCAAAACATGACGCAACGTATCGTATTAGTGACCGGCGGCAACCGTGGATTGGGTAAAAACGCAGTTCTTAAGCTGGCTGAACGGGGAATTGATTCCCTGTTCACCTTCCGCAGCCGTGACGAAGAAGCGCGCGCAGTAGTGCAGGAAGTGGAACGGCGCGGAGCCAAAGCGGTTGCGCTGGCGCTGGATGTAGCTGACAGCCGCAGCTTTGCCAGGTTTGCCCAACAGGTAAACGAACAGTTACACCAGGTGTGGCAGCGCGATAGTTTTGATTATTTAGTAAACAATGCCGGGGCTGGGCTTCATGCTTCTGTTACGCAAACCCGTGAGGAGGATTTTGACGCGCTGTTCAATCTGCATCTCAAAGGACCATTCTTTCTCACTCAGGCACTGCTGCCGCTTATTGCCGACGGTGGACGTATCCTGAACGTTTCAAGCGGGCTGACGCGCTTTGCCCTGCCCGGTTACGCCGCCTATGCGTCAATGAAAGGGGCGATGGAAGTGCTCACCCGCTATCTGGCAAAAGAACTGGGCGAGCGCCAAATTACGGCTAACATCATTGCGCCTGGCGCGATTGCGACCGATTTTGGCGGTGGTGCAGTGCGCGACAATACGCAACTTAACCAGTTCGTTGCCGCGCAAACGGCACTGGGACGCGTGGGTGAGGCCGATGATATCGGTGATGCCATTGCGGCGCTATTAAGTGATGAACTGGGCTGGATGAATGCACAGCGCATAGAAGTGTCCGGTGGGATGTTCCTGTAACCGTGACCAGCGCGCCTCTGATGAAAGGGCGCTGGCACCCGGGAAGCCGTACTCACAGTGACATTCACTTCACGGTATGCGGCCTGAAAATATCAGTCAGTATTTTCTGGCCGCATAACGCCACCGGTCATGCTGAGACCGGATCCCGGCATTCTAGCGCTTCATCTGTGACTATATAGTCCGGGACTGAGTGGCGTCACCTTCTGACGGTGATATCGACGCCGG
>JALAGK010000119.1 GCA_022712475.1 Enterobacteriaceae bacterium | reverse complement strand
GTTCTGGGTTATGGCGCTGGTCGCCCTTCCCGTACTGGCACTGCGTCCGCGCGTGCAGGCGCGTTAGCTTTCCAGTATTTCGCGAATACGCTGTAGCTGGTGCTCACCAGGCGGCAGCGTAAGGTGAATTAGCGGTGGAGAAAACAGCGGCAGTGAGGTGGCGTACGGCGTAACGATAAGCGCCACCTCTCTGGGCGCGCCTTCCTGTTGGAAGGTATGCAGACTCAAACGTCGCACGCTAAGCGGTAGCAGTGTCAGCTCACGCAGTTGCTGCTCCAGCCCTTCTTCCAGACGCGGATCGTTACCAGTGAGCAGCAGCACCTGTTGTTCTCCCAGCGCGCTTTCCTGCATCAGCCAGGCGCCAAAAATAATGGCTATCAGCCCCGTTTCCTCACTGGAAAAGTGAATACCAAACTCAGCCTCAAGTGCTTGTACGGCCTCACGCGTGGTGCGCATCAGGCGCGGATAAAGACGGGTAATCTCCTGGGGCAGGCTGTTATCAATCCCGATACCGAAGACAGAACGGTTCAGCGCCTGGGCAAGGTGTACATAAAGCTGGTCGCGCAACCGCATTTCGCTACTAAAGCGCAGGCCACACAGTGAATGGAAACGGGCAATTAGCATATCAATAGCGGCGAGCAACTGCTGGTCCTGCGGGTTACGGTCACGCTGTGCGCAGGGGGTACGCAGTAGCATAAACAGTACGGTTAAAAAGTGTAGTTCATTGTCGTGTGGCGGGCGTGCCACTCTGCGCCGCCAGTGGCGTACGATCTCCTGCGCAATTTGCGCCTCAGTGCGCTCTTGCGTCCAACTGCGCTGTATGGCAGTAAACTGTGGGATCTGTCCGAGCTGGTGCTGGAGCAGGCACCAGGGCAAAAATAGTTGTAAAAATTCGCGCTCTGGCGTACTGAATACGCGCTGCAGGCGGCGAGCGCACAAGTTAATAAGTGCCTGGAGATTAGTGTCATCGTAAAGTGCTCGGGCAATGCCTGGCTGTTTAAGCGCAGTTTTAAGCGCTGGCGTAAACTGTTGATGAACGTAATGCGGGCACAGGCGCAGCGATCTGCGCAGCCAGTACATCAGGCAGAGGCGACGGTCAAGGGCGGTGCCTTCAATGGTGTAGCTGCCGTCGGGTTGTGCAATTAAATCTAGCCGATGATAGCGGCGCAGCGCCTGGGCTGCATCGATAATGTCCTGGCGGCTTACGTCATCGTCCACGCCGTTAAGACGGCTGATGTATTCAGGCGTCACGGTCTGGCCGGGCAGACAGAGCGTCAGGAGTAGATGACAGCGGCGTTGCGGGCCGGAAAGCACCGATGGTGGTGGACAAATCTGTGTCATCATCCAGTGTACCCGTAGTATGGTTCAGCACTAAGAATAGCCTACGTATTTTGCTTCGTTTATGAATGACCATGTCTTTAATACGTTATTTTCGGCTTGCTCACAGAATTTTTATCTGAGGATTTATGGGCGTACGTAAATCAGGATGTTGTGCCTTTATTGTGGCGGCGCTGCTGGCCTCACCCGGTGCGGTGTTGGCGCATCCGCACAGTTTTATTGGTCTGACGACGACGATGGTCGTGCAGGGCGATACCCTGACCGGGCTTAAGATGCGCTGGGTGATGGACGAGATCACCTCGGCTGACCTGCTGTATGACGCCGGGCGGGCGAAAGCGGGCGATGAGGTGTGGAAAAAACTCGCGGTAGAGGTCATGGCAAACGTGCTGGCACAGCACTATTTCACCGAGCTCTGGCACAACGATAAAAGGGTAAAGTTCAGCGCTACGCCGCAGGATTACCAGCTTTCGCGTGAGGAGCACAACGCTGTACTGACTTTTGTGCTGCCACTGGCGAAGCCGCAGCCGCTCGCCGGACAGAGCTACCGCTTCTCTACCTTCGATCCTACTTACTATGTCGATATGTTTTATGAAAATGATGCTGATGTGGCCTTACCAAAAGCGTTGCAATCGCGCTGTCGCGTGGCGGTAAAAACCCCTAAACCCGGCGATGAGGTGCTGGCATTTGCTCAGTCGCTCGATAAAGCGGATGCACCGCCTGAGGACATGAATCTGGGCAAGCAGTTTGCTCAGGAGGTGACGCTGTCATGTCAGTAAGCATAACCACGCCGCGGCGTCCGCTTCGTCGCTGGCTCCAGCTGTGGCCTCTGGCATTACTGGCATTGGTCACTTTGGGCATAGGGCTATTGCTGTGGCAGGCCTGGCCGCAAGTAATGATGAAAAGCGCACTCTGGCAGCGCGATGTTAATCAGCAGTTAAGCGCGTTGCTCAAAGCGGTTGCACGATCGCCTGCTGGCGCAGGCGCTTCGCTGATGACCTTCAGCTTCATTTATGGCGTACTCCACGCGTTGGGACCGGGACACGGTAAAATCGTTATTACCACCTGGCTTGCGACCCATCCCTCAAGACTCAAAAGCAGTCTGCAGCTGACCTTTGCCGCTTCTGTATTGCAGGGGGGGGTGGCTATTGGTCTGGTAACGCTGCTGTTGGCGTTATTACAGCTACCGGCCCGCTCGCTGCATATGAGCAGTTTCTGGCTGGAGAAGGGCAGCTATCTGTTGGTAGGGGGGCTTGGGCTATTGTTGTGCTGGCGTGCGCTTAAGCATTTACGTCGGTTGTTCAAGCGCCCAGCTTTCACCAGGTTCACGCCGCATCATGAGCACAGCGCAAATTGCGGCTGTGGTCATCAGCACATGCCGACCGAGCAGCAGCTGGCCGCTGGTGAAGACTGGCGTGCCCGGTTGATGGTGGTATTGTCTATGGGTATGCGCCCGTGCTCCGGGGCGATTATGGTCCTGCTGTTTAGCAAAGTGATTGGCGTTTATGCCTGGGGCATGGCGGCGGCACTGGCGATGGCGGCCGGTACGGCGCTGACCATCTCCGGTCTGGCGCTACTGGTGCATGGTTTTCGTGCGCTGGCGCAGCGCCTTGGGCAGGGGCATGCGCCGGTGCTGTGGCGACAGGTTGGTGCTGCGTCACTGGCGCTGGCGGGCGGTATGATTCTGGTGGTAGCGGCATGGTTGATGTGGTTGAGTGCGCAGCCTGTGGCCCAGGGTATCAGGCCGTTTTAATGCGCCTGGCGAGCGTATTTCAGTCTGAGATGGGGGCAGAAATTGAGAGTCGGTCGATATAAAAAGAAAACTCCCCCCACCGGGCAGCAAGGGGAGGGAGAGGCTTAGCGCTTGAGCGCTTCGCTTAACTCGTCGCGCATTTCTGCCAGCATGTTTTTCACCACGCGCGGGTTGCCCGCCACGATGTTGCCGGTAGACATGTAGTTGTGACCTCCTGTGAAGTCACACACCAGACCACCCGCCTCACGCACTAGTAGTTCGCCACCGGCGAAATCCCACGGGCGCAGGCCAATCTCAAAGAAACCATCCACGCGACCTGCTGCTACGTATGCCAGATCCAGCGCTGCAGAGCCGGTGCGGCGGAAGTCCGCGCAGCGGGTAAACAGTTTGCTGACGATTTTCATGTAACTGTCGGAATGCTGTTTGGCTTTGAACGGGAAACCGGTCGCCAGAATGGTGCCGTCGAGGTCGCGACTGTTGGAGCCGCGCAGGCGGTAGCCATTGAGCTGTGCGCCCTGGCCGCGGGTGGCAGTGAAAAGTTCGTTACGCATCGGATCGTAAACGACAGCCACTTCAGTGCGGCCTTTAACGCGCACGGCAATAGACACCGCGAAGTGCGGTAGACGCTTAATAAAGTTGGTGGTGCCATCCAGAGGATCGATAACCCACTGTACATCCTGGTCTTCGCCTGCCAGTTCACCAGACTCTTCGGTGATAATGGTGTGCTGCGGGTAAGACGCGCGAATCGTTTCAACGATCAGGCTTTCTGCGCCTTTGTCCACGTTGGTGACGAAATCATTACTGCCTTTTTGGCTGGTTTCCACCGCATCGGGGGTTTCATAATTTCTGGCAATCAGGTTGCCTGCTTTACGCGCGGCGCGCACTGCGATGTTGAGCATCGGATGCATGGGTTACTCTCACTGGATGTTAAAGAACGGGAAAACGGCGCGGAGTATAGCAGAGGGTTCGGAATATGTCTTCGGATTATGATACGATGGTTGGATAAACTTTTACCGCGCTGAAGACTATGCTGCAGAACATCCGAATCGTACTGGTTGAAACCTCTCACACCGGCAATATGGGCTCTGTGGCCCGTGCAATGAAAACCATGGGCCTTACTAATCTCTGGCTGGTCAATCCGCTGGTAAAACCGGACTCTCAGGCCATTGCGCTCGCCGCAGGTGCCAGTGACGTTATCGGCAACGCACAGATTGTGGATACGCTGGATGAAGCCCTGAGCGGCTGTAGCCTGGTGGTGGGTACCAGTGCGCGTTCACGTACCCTGCCCTGGCCGATGCTCGACCCACGCGAGTGTGGACTCAAAAGCATTGAAGAGGGCCACCATGCGCCAGTGGCGCTGGTGTTTGGCCGCGAGCGAGTGGGGCTGACCAACGACGAACTTCAGAAGTGTCATTACCACGTGGCGATTGCCGCAAACCCCGAATACAGCTCGCTCAACCTTGCTATGGCGGTACAGGTTATTGCCTATGAAGTGCGCATGGCGTTTCTTGCCTCTGAACATGCTCCTTCTCAGGCTAAGGAAGAAGATGCCCCGTATCCGTTAGTGGACGATCTGGAGCGGTTCTATGGTCATCTTGAAAAAGTATTACTGGATACCGGGTTTATTCGCGCTAACCATCCTGGTCAGGTAATGAATAAACTACGTCGTTTATTCACCCGCGCGCGTCCGGAAAGTCAGGAACTCAATATCTTACGCGGTATGCTTGCCTCGATGGAATCCGGTTATAAGACGAAGCCATAAGTTATAAGCAGGCGCGTTAAACGCCCGGAAGAATAGTTGACCAATTTACTCAGGAATGTCAGACTTGGCCCCGCTATGTAAAACGTTTTTTATGGCAAAACCCCCGGGTCGAGGGGCACATTTCTGAGGTTAAGTAAGACATGAGACTAACATCTAAAGGGCGCTATGCCGTGACCGCAATGCTTGACGTTGCACTTAACTCTGAAGCGGGCCCGGTACCGTTGGCTGACATTTCTGAGCGTCAGGGAATTTCGCTCTCTTATCTGGAGCAGTTGTTCTCCCGTCTGCGCAAGAATGGTCTGGTGGCCAGCGTTCGCGGTCCGGGGGGCGGCTATCTTCTGGGTAAGGAAGCTGGCAGTATCGCGGTTGGTGAAGTTATCAGTGCTGTTGACGAATCTGTCGACGCAACCCGTTGTCAGGGCAAAGGCGGCTGTCAGGGCGGTGATAAATGCCTGACGCACGCGCTGTGGCGCGACTTGAGTGACCGGCTGACCGGTTTTCTCAATAACATTACGCTGGGCGAACTGGTGAACAACCAGGAAGTCATGGACGTGTCCGACCGCCAGCAAAATGAAGCACATCGCAATAACCGCGCTCAGGACGCTATTGACGTCAAACTGCGCGCATAAGTAGCCACAATAATGACATTCTGAATCAACAGGGGGCGTTGCTCCCTGTATTTTAGTTAGTGTTTCAGCATTGAGTGATGTACGGAGCTTAAGAGCAATGAAATTACCGATTTATCTCGACTACTCAGCGACGACGCCGGTTGACCCGCGTGTTGCTGAGAAGATGATGCAGTTCTTAACTATGGATGGGACTTTCGGTAACCCCGCATCCCGTTCCCACCGTTTTGGCTGGCAGGCGGAAGAGGCGGTAGATATCGCCCGTAACCAGATTGCCGAACTGGTTGGCGCGGACCCGCGTGAAATTGTTTTTACCTCCGGCGCAACAGAATCTGACAACCTGGCGATTAAAGGTGCGGCCAACTTTTATCAGAAAAAAGGCAAGCACATCATCACCAGCAAGACCGAGCACAAAGCGGTGCTCGATACCTGCCGCCAGCTCGAGCGCGAAGGGTTTGAAGTGACTTATCTCGCTCCGCAGAGCAACGGTATTATCGACCTCAAAGAACTCGAAGCAGCGATGCGTGATGACACCATCATTGTTTCTATCATGCACGTGAATAATGAAATCGGCGTGGTGCAGGATATTGCGACGATCGGTGAAATGTGCCGTGCACGCGGTATCATCTTCCATGTTGATGCAACCCAGAGCGTGGGTAAACTGCCGGTTGACCTGAGTCAGCTTAAAGTTGATCTGATGTCCTTCTCCGGGCATAAACTTTACGGACCGAAAGGCATTGGCGCACTGTACGTGCAACGTAAACCGCGTATCCGTATTGAAGCGCAAATGCATGGCGGTGGTCATGAGCGCGGTATGCGTTCTGGTACGCTCCCGGTGCACCAGATTGTGGGAATGGGCGAAGCCTACCGCATTGCAAAAGAAGAGATGTCCACCGAGATGGCGCGTCAGCGTGCGCTTCGTGACCGTCTGTGGAACGGCCTGAAAGATATCGAAGAAGTTTATCTTAATGGTGACCTGGAGCAGGGCGCGCCGAACATTCTCAACGTCAGTTTCAACTACGTTGAGGGCGAATCCCTGATTATGGCGCTCAAAGATTTGGCTGTGTCTTCAGGCTCTGCCTGTACGTCCGCAAGCCTCGAGCCGTCCTACGTGCTGCGCGCGCTGGGCCTCAACGATGAGCTGGCTCACAGTTCTATCCGTTTCTCGCTGGGTCGCTTCACGACCGAAGAAGAGATTGATTACACCATCGAACTGGTGCGCAAATCCATTGGCCGCCTGCGCGACCTCTCTCCACTGTGGGAGATGTTTAAGCAGGGCGTTGACCTGACTACCATCGAATGGGCGCACCATTAATCGGCATCGGACGTAAGGAATTTTAACCATGGCATACAGCGAAAAAGTCATCGATCATTACGAAAACCCTCGCAACGTTGGCTCCTTTGACAACAGTGACGAGAATGTTGGCAGCGGTATGGTTGGCGCACCGGCGTGTGGCGACGTAATGAAACTGCAAATCAAAGTCAGCAATGACGGTATCATTGAAGACGCACGTTTTAAAACATATGGCTGCGGTTCCGCTATCGCCTCCAGCTCGCTGGTAACCGAGTGGGTCAAAGGCAAAAGCCTGGACGAAGCACAGGCGATTAAAAACACCGATATCGCAGAAGAACTCGAACTGCCGCCGGTGAAAATTCACTGCTCAATTCTTGCAGAAGACGCCATCAAGGCGGCCATCGCGGATTATAAAAGCAAACGTGAAGCAAAATAATTACTGAGGTTTTGATATGTCGATTACCCTGAGCGACACTGCTGCTGCACGCGTAAACAGCTTTCTTGCCAACCGTGGCAAGGGGTTTGGCTTGCGTCTTGGCGTTCGCACGTCTGGCTGTTCCGGTATGGCTTACATACTGGAGTTTGTCGATCAACCTGCCGCAGAAGATGTGGTGTTTGAAGACAAAGGCGTGAAGGTTGTTATCGATGGTAAAAGCTTGCAGTTCCTTGACGGCACACAGTTGGATTTTGTGAAAGAAGGTCTGAACGAAGGGTTTAAATTCACTAATCCTAACGTGAAAGATGAGTGCGGCTGCGGCGAAAGCTTCAACGTCTAGCACTGCCTCTTCGGACCTTGCCCCACCGCTGTAACAGCGCGTGGGGCGCTGTTGTTTATTGACGCAAACCCGAGACTGCTATGGATTTCTTCTCCCTCTTCGGGCTGCCGGTGCAGTATGCGCTGGACACTGCCCAACTGGCTGCTCGCTATCAGGAGCTGCAACGCCAGTTCCACCCGGATAACTTCGCAAGCCATCCTGAGGCCGAGCGCCTACAGGCGGTACAGCGTTCCGCCACCATCAATCAGGCCTGGCAAACGCTGCGCCAGCCATTGTCACGCGCTGAATACATGCTTTCTTTGCACGGCTACGATTTAGCCAGCGAGCAGCAGACCGTGCGTGATACGGCTTTTTTGATGGAGCAACTAGAGTTGCGCGAGGAGCTTGAAGAAATTGAGCAGGCTCGCGATGAATCACGGCTGGAAGCCTTTATAAAACGTACGGATGCCACGCTTAATACTCGCAGCGAAAAAATGGTGCAGGAGCTTAACGACGAAATGTGGGAACAGGCGGCCGATACGGTGCGCAAACTGCGTTTTCTCGATAAACTTCGCGCCAGTGCAGAACAACTCGAAGAAAAGCTGCTCGATTTTTAATTCTGGAAGCTAACCATGGCCTTATTACAAATCAGTGAGCCCGGCCTGAGTGCCGCACCGCATCAGCGCAGGCTGGCAGTGGGCA
Organism: Enterobacteriaceae bacterium; assembly: GCA_022712475.1. Lineage (GTDB taxonomy): Bacteria > Pseudomonadota > Gammaproteobacteria > Enterobacterales > Enterobacteriaceae > Tenebrionibacter. Next base: position 12,452 of record JALAGK010000119.1, on the reverse strand, counting down.
TCGATCTCGGTACCACTAACTCTCTGGTAGCGACGGTACAAAGTGGCCAGGCGCAAACATTGGCAGACCATGACGGACGGCACTTGCTCCCTTCTGTGGTGCATTACGAGGCGAATGGCCTGAGTGTCGGGTGGGACGCACGTGCCCAGGCTGCTATCGATCCGGTTAATACCCTCAGCTCGGTAAAACGCTTGCTGGGTCGTTCTCTGGCCGACATCCAGGCGCGCTATCCGCACCTTCCTTACCGTTTACAGGCCAGTGAAAACGGTCTGCCAATGATTGAAACCGCCGCCGGGCGCGTCAATCCAGTGCGCGTATCCGCCGATATTCTCAAAGCGCTGGCAACACGTGCGCAGGAAGCCTTGTCCGGTGAGCTCGACGGCGTGGTGATTACCGTTCCGGCCTATTTTGATGATGCGCAGCGCCAGGGCACTAAAGATGCGGCGAAGCTTGCGGGCTTGCACGTGCTGCGTTTGCTCAACGAGCCAACCGCGGCTGCTATTGCCTATGGGCTGGATTCTGGTCAGGAAGGCGTGATTGCGGTGTATGACCTGGGCGGTGGTACGTTTGATATCTCCATTTTACGCCTGAGCCGTGGCGTGTTCGAAGTGCTGGCAACCGGTGGTGATTCGGCGCTTGGCGGCGATGATTTTGACCATCTGCTGGCTGACTGGCTGCGTGAGCAGGCGAACCTGACCGACCGCGACGATGTGCATTTACAGCGCCAGCTGCTGGATGCGGCAGTGGCGGCAAAAATCGGGCTCAGCGATGCCGACACGGTTACCGTTAGCGTAGCGGACTGGCATGGCACAGTAAGCCGCGAGCAGTTCAATGAACTGATTGCGCCGCTGGTAAAGCGCACGTTACTGGCCTGCCGTCGCGCGCTTAAAGATGCGGGCGTTGAGGCCGGCGAGGTGCTGGAAGCCGTGATGGTGGGAGGCTCTACCCGCGTACCGCTGGTGCGCGAGCGCGTGGGTGAGTTCTTTGGCCGCACGCCGCTGACTTCAATCGATCCCGATCGCGTTGTCGCGGTGGGGGCGGCTATCCAGGCGGATATTCTGGTGGGCAACAAGCCGGACAGTGAAATGCTGCTGCTGGATGTTATTCCGCTGTCGCTTGGGCTTGAGACCATGGGCGGGCTGGTGGAGAAAGTCATTCCTCGCAACACCACCATTCCAGTGGCTCGTGCACAAGAGTTCACCACTTTCAAAGATGGCCAGACAGCGATGGCTATTCATGTTACCCAGGGTGAGCGTGAACTGGTGCAGGACTGCCGTTCACTTGCGCGCTTTACGCTGCGTGGTATTCCCCCGTTGCCAGCGGGGGGCGCGCATATTCGCGTGACCTTCCAGGTTGATGCCGACGGTCTACTGAGTGTCACCGCGATGGAAAAATCCACCGGCGTGGAGGCCTCCGTACAGGTGAAGCCGTCTTACGGCCTGACCGATGGCGAAATCGCCACTATGATTCAGGACTCCATGAATTTTGCCGGGCAGGATGTGCAGGCGCGTATGCTAGCCGAGCAGAAAGTGGAGGCCGCACGGGTACAGGAAAGCGTGCACAGCGCGCTTGCTGCCGACGGCGCACTACTGAGTACAGAAGAACGTCAGGCCATTGAGCAGGCCGCAGAGCAACTGCGTATTGCTGCCCAGGGTGATGATGTTGACGCTATAAAAGAAGCCATTAAAACAACAGATAAACAGACACAGGAGTTTGCCGCACGCCGGATGGATGTTTCTATTCGCCAGGCGTTGAAAGGCCACTCCGTGGACGAGGTTTAATATGCCAAAGATTGTTTTTTTGCCTCATCAGGACCTCTGTCCGGATGGTGCAGTGCTGGAAGCGCAAACCGGTGAAACCATCCTTGACGTTGCCCTGCGTAACGGCATTGAAGTGGAACACGCGTGTGAAAAATCCTGTGCTTGCACGACGTGCCATTGCATCGTGCGTGAAGGCTTTGACTCGCTGGCAGAAAGCAGCGAAGACGAAGATGATATGCTCGATAAAGCCTGGGGACTGGAGCCGGAAAGCCGTCTTGGCTGCCAGGCGCGGGTCACCGATGAAGACCTGGTCGTGGAAATTCCGCGTTACACAATCAACCATGCACGCGAACATTAACCGAGGATAGTATGGGACTGAAGTGGACCGACAGCCGTGAAATCGGTGAGGCTCTGTATGACAGCCGCCCGGAGCTTGATCCAAAGACCGTACGCTTTACTGATATGCATCAGTGGATTTGCGAGCTGGATGAATTTGACGACGATCCGAATGCGTCGAACGAAAAGATACTCGAAGCTATCCTGCTGGTCTGGCTGGACGAAGCTGAGTAACACAACGGGCTGCCAGTGGCGGCCCGTTTTTATAACGGGCGACAACACAATAAGGAAAACAAGATGAGTGAAGCCATGAATATTACGCTCTCCAGCGCGCCTGCAGATGCTCGCTGGGGAGAGAAAGCAGCTTACAGCATTAACAATGAAGGTGTTACTTTGCACCTCAGCGGTCAGGATGACCTGGCGCTGATTCAGCGCGCAGCGCGTAAAATTGACGGTCAGGGGCTTAAGCACGTACGTCTTTCTGGCAGCGGCTGGGACGTTGAGAAAAGCTGGGCTTTTTGGCTCGGCTATCGTGGGCCGAAAGGGCAACGTAACGTTGAATGGGCAGCCCTTGATGAGGCGCAACAGCGAGAACTGGACAGTCGCCTGACCTGCATTGACTGGGTACGCGATGTGATTAATGCCCCGGCAGAAGATGTTGGGCCGGAGCAGCTGGCACAGCGTGCGGTGGATTTACTAAGTAAGATTGGCGGCGAGACAGTAACGTATCGCATCACCAAAGGTGAGGACCTGCGTGAGCAAAATTACGTTGGGTTGCACACCGTTGGGCGCGGTTCAAGTCGTGCGCCTGTGCTGTTGACGCTCGACTACAACCCGACCGGTGACGCTAATACGCCGGTGTATGCCTGCCTGGTAGGTAAAGGGATCACCTTTGACTCCGGCGGCTACAGCCTCAAGCCAACCAACTTTATGGACTCCATGAAGTCCGATATGGGCGGTGCGGCACTGGTGACCGGCTCTCTGGCCTATGCCATTACTCGCGGTCTGAACAAACGTGTGAAGCTGATTCTGTGTTGCGCCGATAATATGGTGAGCGGTAACGCCTTTAAGCTTGGCGATATTATTCACTACCGTAACGGCAAAACGGTTGAGGTGATGAATACTGATGCTGAAGGCCGTCTGGTACTGGCCGATGGCCTGATTGACGCCAGCGCACTGAACCCGGAAATCATTATCGACTGTGCGACCCTGACGGGAGCGGCGAAAACGGCGCTGGGTAACGACTATCACGCGCTGCTGAGTTTTGACGATGCGCTCAGTAACCGTCTGATGCAATGTGCGCAGGCTGAAAACGAAGCGTTCTGGCGCTTGCCGCTGGCAGAAATGCACCGCAGCCAGCTGCCGTCGAATTTTGCAGACCTCAATAACACGGGCAGTGCAGCTTATCCGGCCGGGGCCAGCACAGCGGCGGGTTTCCTGTCTCACTTTGTTGAGAACTATCGCACAGGCTGGTTGCATATCGACTGCTCAGCGACTTACCGCAAATCGGCGGTTGAGCAGTGGGCGGCCGGTGCGACTGGCATTGGTGTGCGCACACTGGCACATCTACTCACAGCAAAGTAAGCTCTCTGGCGCTGGCGTAGTGCTGTTAGTACAAGATGCTTGTCTGGTATTGCCTGCAGGCTGGTGTGCCAGCGTCTGCGTTCATAAAGGAAACGTAAGTACTGAGTGCTGCGGCATTTGTATTAAAGCAGATGCCGCTGTTTGACGGATAACCCTATGTCAGAAACAAAAAATGAATTAGAAACGCTGCTGGAGCAAGCGGCAACTGAACCGGCGCATCGTCCGGCGTTCTTCCGCGCACTGTTGGAGGCCAGCGTCTGGGTGCCTGGTGAATCCGCACAAGGCGAGACGATAGATGCCGATAGCGCGGTGGATCTACAACACTGGGAAAAGGATGACGGTACATCGGTTATTCCGTTTTTTAGCTCGCTGGAAGCGCTGGAACAGGCGGTAGCAGACGAGCAGGCGTTTGTGGTGATGCCAGTACGTACGTTGTTTGAGATGACGCTTGGCGAAACGCTGTTCCTTAACGCCAGGTTACCGACCGGAAAAGAGTTTACGCCGCGGGAAATCAGCCATCTGCTCAGTAAAGAAGGGGATCCGCTTAGCCAGCAAACGGTTCTGGAGGGCGGCGAAGCGCTACTACTTTCTGAAGTAAGCGCGCCACCGGCGCAAATGATTGACTCATTGACCACCCTGTTCAAAGGAATAAATACTGTGAAGCGTGCTTATATTTGTTCGTTAAAAGAGCAGGCGCAGCAGCAGGCAGTGCTACTACTGGGAATTGAGGCCGAGGGTGACGTAGAAGCTATCATCCAGACGGCAGGTAGTGTTGCAATGGATACGCTACCGGGCGACGACCCGTTGGACATCTGCCTTATTGCTGAAGGTGAGGGCGGCATCAGCCACTTTATGATGGCGCATTTGACGCCATTCTACGAGCGGCGCTGGGGCAGCTTCCTGCGCGACTTCAAAACCAATCGCATTATCTAAAAACGGCCCCGTAAGGGGCCGTTTCAGTTACGATAGATAGTCAGCGATAACGAGAAATCAGTTTCCCACAGGCTCGACCGGCAGGTCGTCACGCGCGCCCCATTCGCTCCATGAGCCGTCGTAAAGCGTAACGTTAGTCGCGCCCAGCGTATGTAGCGCCAGCACTACAACCGCGCCAGTTACACCAGAGCCACAGCTGGCAATGACGGGTTGCTCCAGGTCTACGCCATGCTGTTGAAAAATGGCGGCAAGCGCAGCACTGTCTTTTAACTGCCCATTTTCAACCAGCTCGCCCCACGGCACGTTAAGTGCGCCAGGAATATGGCCGCGGCGTAGCCCCGGACGGGGTTCATCAGCTTGTGCATCAAAGCGTGGCGCCGGACGAGCATCGACAAGTTGCGCACCGCCTTCGTGACTTACCAGCAGAACGTCGGTCAGACGTTTAACCGCTTGCGCATCAAATTTTACGTCAAACTCGCCTTCTGGCAAATCCACGATGCCAGTTTCCAGCTCACGCTGCTGGGCTTTCCAGCCAGCCAGACCGCCAGCGAGAATGGAGACCGTTGGGGCGCCAAAGGTTTTCAGCATCCACCAGGCGCGCGGGGCAGAGAACAGATCGCCTTCGTCATACACCACCAGATGTTTGTCGCGGCAAACGCCAAGCTCACGCATGGCAATGGCAAAGCTCTCCGGGCGTGGCATCATATGCGGTAGCGGGGTGGTGTGGTCAGAAAGCGCTTCAATATCAAAGAAAACGGACCGCGGAAGATGGCCCGCGCGGTATTCTGCGGGCACATCGCGGTGCTCCTGGCCGGGGGGAGCCATACGGGCATCAATAATCTGTACTTCTGGGTCGTCGAGATGTTCTGTGAGCCAGTCGCTCGTCACAAATAAAGAGAGGGTCATGCTTGCCTCCGCGTCAGTATATCGCTGTGGATTGTCGATGTTTTTAGCGCCTGCGACAAGCGCGTGTTCTCAGGGATGCGAGCCAGCTTCCGCTCGTTACTGTAATGCAAAAGCATAAAATTACGTCTGTGCGAGAGTGTTGCTGAAAAACGGGATTTTTTAAAAAAATGTTATCTCTAACCATAGGCAAGGGCAGCACCTCTCTTTATAATCCTCGCCACTTTTACATATACCGGTTTTGCCGGCACAACAGAACATAACTATGAGGTAGTAAGTCATGGCAATTGAACGTACGTTTTCCATCATCAAGCCGAATGCGGTGGCGAAAAACGTAATCGGCGAAATTTTTGCCCGTTTCGAAACGGCGGGGCTGAAAATTGTTGGCACCAAAATGCTGCACCTGACCGTTGAACAGGCGCGCGGCTTCTATGCTGAGCACGACGGTAGACCGTTCTTTGACGGCCTGGTTGAATTCATGACCTCAGGCCCGGTTGTGGTTTCTGTGCTGGAAGGTGAATCTGCGGTGCGTCGTCACCGTGAAATTCTGGGTGCAACCAACCCGGAAAATGCGCTGGCTGGTACGCTGCGTGCTGATTATGCTGACAGCCTGACTGAAAACGGCACCCATGGCTCTGACTCCGTTGAGTCTGCCGCGCGTGAAATTGCATTCTTCTTTGGTGAAGGCGAAGTGTGTAAGCGTACCCGCTAAGTACATTATTAAGCGGCGTTTACATTTTCTTTCATCCTTGCCCGCTGTGGGCATAGCATACACGCCGCAGAATTTGTACAATGCAGCGCCTCTGGACGATGGTGTTCAGAGGCGCTTCATTTTATAACCCTCCAGGGGCCATAACGTGTAACAACGAGGCCGGAAAACATTATGTCAGAGCAAATTGTCACGTCCGGGACCACGCCGTCCGCCATTGCCAGCAAAAATGAAAAAATCAATCTGCTGGATCTCACTCGTCAGGATTTACGTAAATTTTTCAGCGACATGGGTGAAAAACCTTTTCGTGCCGATCAGGTCATGAAGTGGATGTATCACTACTGCTGTGATGATTTCGACGAAATGACGGATATCAACAAGGTGCTGCGCAGCCGCCTGAAAGAGGTTGCTGAAATCCGAGCGCCGGAAGTGGTTGAGGAGCAGCGCTCCAGCGACGGCACCATTAAGTGGGCTATTCTCGTCGGCGGCCAGCGCGTTGAAACCGTATATATCCCGGAAGAAGACCGCGCGACTCTGTGCGTCTCCTCTCAGGTAGGTTGCGCACTTGAGTGCAAGTTTTGCTCTACTGCGCAGCAGGGCTTTAACCGCAATCTGCGCGTATCCGAAATTATTGGCCAGGTCTGGCGTGCGGCAAAAATTATTGGTGCTGCGAAGGTGACCGGTCAGCGCCCTATCACCAACGTGGTGATGATGGGGATGGGCGAGCCGTTGCTCAACCTGACCAACGTGGTCCCCGCGATGGAAATTATGCTTGATGACTTTGGCTTTGGCCTGTCCAAGCGTCGCGTGACTATTTCCACTTCAGGTGTGGTGCCTGCGCTGGATAAGCTTGGCGATATGATTGACGTTGCGCTGGCGATTTCGCTACATGCGCCAACGGATGCTATCCGTGACGAAATCATGCCTATCAACAAGAAATATAATATCGAGTCTTTTCTTGCGTCCGTGCGCCGTTATCTTGATAAATCCAATGCCAATCAGGGGCGTGTGACGATTGAGTACGTGATGCTCGATCACATCAACGACGGCACAGAGCATGCCCATCAGCTCGCGGAGTGCCTGAAAGACACGCCGTGCAAAATTAACCTGATTCCATGGAACCCGTTCCCGGGTGCGCCTTATGGCCGCAGTTCTAACAGCCGTATTGATCGTTTCTCTAAAGTACTGATGGAATATGGGTTTACCACCATTGTGCGTAAAACCCGCGGTGATGATATTGATGCAGCCTGTGGTCAGTTGGCAGGTGAGGTGATTGACCGTACCAAACGAACTCTGCGTAAACGTGCGCAGGGGGAACCAATTGCGGTAAAAGCAGTCTGATTTGCTGCGGATAACCCTATGCTGGCTATCAGTGCTGATGACGGCCAGCATAAAAAAGCACCATTTTTTTTCAGCAGTGAAATACGGCGCCGGAATATTTCAGCAAATTTCACAAACACGGTGCGTTTCCTGGTACTTTAGGGCAGTATGTAGCGGTACAACAACAGTTTAGCTGCGTATCCCTTAGGACTTATGTTCAGATAAACCGGACAGTTGATAAAAAGCTGTCTATGGTTAAGGAACCTGCGTAAGTTTGCTTGTTCAGGGGCATAGCTGGGTGTTCGGATGGAGCGAGTGTAGCTTCATACAAAGATTTTTTCGCGGCGCGGGCACAGCGCGGAGTGCGCTTAAGTGAGTCGGCGTCTGTTTATTTATTTCAACAGTTCCAGCAGTTGTAGCGAATGAATACTGAAGCCAATCACGAACAAAATACAGCATTAAGTACGGGTGAACGTCTACGTAGCGCCCGTGAGCAACTCGGACTGAGCCAACAGATGGTGGCGGAGAGACTGTGTCTTAAGGTTTCTACCGTACGTGAGATCGAAGAGAACAACACTCCTGGCGATCTGGCATCGACTTTTCTGCGTGGGTACATCCGATCATACGCGCGTCTTGTGCATATCCCTGAGGAAGAACTGCTTCCGATGATGGAAAAGCAGATCCCGCTTAAATCGTCAAAGGTTCAGGCGGTGCAGGGCTTTACACTAGGCAAGCGCCGCAAAAAGCGCGATGGCTGGTTGATGAGCTTCACCTGGTTGGTGCTTTTTGTTGTTATCGGTCTGACTGGCGCCTGGTGGTGGCAAAACCACAAGGCTCAGCAGGAAGAAATCAATTCTATGGCCGATGCCTCAACGCCGGAAGTGGGTAACGACAACACAACACCTCAATCTGTTCCGCTTAACAATGGCGAGATTGTGGGACAGAACTCAGGTTCTGAGCAGGTACAGACCACAGAGCCTTCTAACCCAGGTGGCCAGACTACTGCGCCAGACACAACTGCGCAGAATAGCACCACTGCACCCACTACTGCTCAGGCCGATAACAACACGCAGTCTGCCGTTGTTTCACCTGGCCAGGCGAATGTTGATGGCGCTGCCACAGCGAATACAGATACCAACACCAACATTACTGATGCGACCACAGGTACGCTGCCTACTGAACAGGCTGCAACTCAGCCTCAGGCAGATGCTAACGCCATTGTTATGAATTTTAACGCTGACTGCTGGCTGGAAGTGACGGATGCTACTGGCAAAAAACTGTTCAGTGGTATGCAGCGCAAAGACGGCAGTCTGAACCTGACTGGCCAGGCACCGTATCGACTGAAGATTGGTGCACCAGCTGCTGTTCAGATTCAGTATCAGGGTAAACCTGTCGATCTGAGCCGCTTTATCAGAACAAGCCAGGTTGCTCGCTTTACGCTGAACGCAGAATAATGCACAGCACAAGCGGCAAAGACAGAGAAGTAGCATGAATCACGAATCACCTATTCAGCGCAGAAAATCAACCCGTATCTACGTTGGTAATGTTCCTGTCGGTGATGGCGCTCCCATCGCCGTACAGTCCATGACCAACACGCGTACTACGGATGTGGAGGCCACAGTTGGTCAGATTAACGCGCTGGCACGTGCAGGTGCCGATATTGTGCGTGTCTCCGTTCCTACTATGGACGCTGCCGAAGCGTTTAAACTTATCAAGCAGCAGGTCACTCTGCCGCTGGTGGCAGATATCCACTTCGATTACCGTATCGCGCTCAAAGTGGCGGAATATGGCGTAGATTGCTTGCGTATCAATCCAGGCAACATTGGCAACGAAGAGCGCATTCGTCAGGTCGTTGACTGCGCGCGTGACAAAAATATCCCTATCCGTATCGGCGTTAACGCCGGATCGCTTGAAAAAGATCTGCAGGAAAAATACGGTGAGCCGACACCACAGGCACTGCTGGAATCGGCCATGCGCCATGTGGATCACCTTGACCGGCTTAACTTTGATCAGTTTAAAGTAAGCGTCAAAGCTTCTGATGTCTTTCTTGCGGTGGAAGCCTATCGTCTGCTGGCAAAGGCTATCGATCAGCCTTTACATCTGGGGATAACCGAAGCGGGTGGTGCACGTAGTGGTGCGGTGAAATCCGCCATCGGTCTTGGCTTGCTGCTCTCTGAAGGCATCGGCGACACCCTGCGCGTTTCACTGGCAGCCGATCCGGTCGAAGAGATCAAAGTCGGTTTTGATATCCTGAAGTCACTGCGCATTCGCGCACGTGGGATCAACTTCATCGCCTGTCCAACCTGCTCACGTCAGGAATTTGACGTTATCGGTACGGTTAACGCGCTGGAGCAGCGCCTTGAAGATATCACCACGCCGATGGATGTTTCTATTATCGGTTGTGTGGTTAATGGCCCTGGCGAGGCGCTGGTATCCACACTGGGTGTGACGGGTGGCAACCGCAAAAGCGGCTTCTATGAGGAAGGCGTGCGTAAAGACAGACTCGATAACGACGATATGATCGCGCAGCTTGAGGCAAAGATCCGTGCCAAAGCCTCAATGCTGGATGAACAAAAACGCATCGATGTTCATCAGCTGGAAAAATAAAGCAAATTGTGAAGCGGCGCGCTTCACGTGTATGATTGAACCCGCGAGACGCTCTGCCAGCCAGGGCAGTCTCATTACGGGTTCATTTTTTGTATGAGATAACAGAGAACAAACGTGGCAAAGAACATTCAAGCCATCCGCGGCATGAACGATTACCTGCCGGCAGAGACGGCGCTCTGGCAGCGAATTGAAGGCATTCTTAAACAGGTGCTCAGCAGCTACGGCTACAGCGAAATTCGTACTCCGATTGTAGAGCAGACCCCGTTATTTAAACGCGCCATCGGTGAAGTTACCGACGTGGTCGAAAAAGAGATGTATACCTTTGAGGACCGCAACGGTGACAGCCTGACACTGCGTCCCGAGGGGACCGCAAGCTGTGTGCGTGCGGGCATCGAACATGGTCTGCTGTACAATCAGGAACAGCGTCTGTGGTATATCGGACCCATGTTCCGCCACGAACGTCCTCAAAAAGGGCGTTATCGTCAGTTTCATCAGATTGGTGCCGAAGCCTTTGGCCTGACCGGGCCGGATATCGACGCTGAGTTGATCATGATGACTGCTCGCTGGTGGCGTGAGCTGGGTATTGACCAGCACGTTAGCCTTGAGCTGAACTCTATTGGCTCTTCCGAAGCCCGTGCGGCTTATCGTGATGCGCTGGTAGCCTATCTTGAGCAGTTTAAAGAACAGCTTGATGAAGATAGCCAGCGCCGTATGTATACCAACCCGCTGCGCGTGCTGGATTCAAAAAATCCGGGCGTACAGGCGCTGCTCAATGACGCGCCGCAGTTGGGTGACTATCTTGATGAAGAATCTCGCGAACACTTCGCTGGTCTGTGTGCCTGCCTTGACGCAGCAGGCATTACCTACACCGTCAACCAGCGCCTGGTGCGTGGCCTTGATTATTACAACCGTACCGTTTTTGAATGGGTAACCAGCAGTCTTGGCGCTCAGGGTACCGTATGCGCGGGCGGTCGTTATGATGGGCTGGTCGAGCAACTGGGTGGCCGGGCAACACCAGGCGTGGGTTTTGCAATGGGTCTTGAGCGACTTGTTTTGCTGGTTCAGGCAGTTAATCCGGAATTTAAAGCAGATTCTGTTGTCGATATGTATCTCATCTCCTCTGGTGCAGGCACTCAGAGTGCGGCAATGCTTCTGGCAGAAAAGGTGCGTGATGCTTTGCCGGGTTGCAAGCTGATGACCAACTATGGCGGTGGCAACTTTAAAAAGCAATTTGCCCGTGCTGATAAGTGGGGTGCTCGTGTGGCGCTGGTGCTTGGCGAGGATGAGGTTGCAGGCGGTAAAGTAGTAGTGAAGGATTTACGTTCCGGAGAGCAGGAAACTGTGCTTCAGAATGATGTAGCGACTCATCTGCAGGCGCTACTGGGTCACTAAGCCCGGTAGACTTAGCGTTAAGGAGTAAAGACTGCGTGGAAATTTATGAGAACGAAAACGATCAGATGGAAGCGGTAAAACGCTTCTTTGCCGAGAATGGCAAAGCGCTTTTGGTCGGTGTGGTAATCGGTATTGGGGCATTGCTGGGATGGCGTTACTGGAACAACCATAAGGCGGATTCCGCCATGGTGACATCGCAGGAATATCAGAAAGTGGTCAGTGGCTTGAACGGTGATAAACCTGATACGCTTGCCAACGCTGAAAAATTTGTGACCGACACGCAGGGCTCTTATGGCGCGTTTGCGGCGTTGGAGCTGGCGCAGCAGTACGCAGATAAAAGTGAACTTGCTAAAGCGGCCGCCCAGCTGCAGCAGGGACTTAAGAACACAAAAGATGATAATCTGCAGGCAGTATTGAGCCTGCGCCTGGCACGTATTCAGATTCAGCAAAAACAGGCGGACGATGCGCTGAAAACGCTGGATGTAGTCAAAGGTGAAGGCTGGAAGGCCATTGTTGCAGATGTGCGCGGTGAAGCGCTGCTGAGCAAGGGTGACCGTAAGGGCGCGCGTGATGCATGGAGTCAGGGTGTTGCAAGCAATGCCTCGCCAGCACTGCGCGAAATGATGCAGATGAAAATAAACAATTTATCCAGCTAAGAGGGACCCGATGCAATTGCGTAACCTATTCATGCCAGGGCTGCTTTCTCTGACGCTGCTCAGCGGCTGTTCACTGTTTAGCAGTGAAGAAGATGTGGTGCAAATGGCTCCACTGCCGAAGGTGACTAACCAGTTTACTCCGCAGACGGCATGGAAAACCTCTGTTGGAGACGGTGTTGGTGATTTTTATTCAAACCTGCACCCGGCATCACTGGACGGCACAGTTTATGCCGCTGACCGCTTTGGCAAAGT
>JALAGK010000118.1 GCA_022712475.1 Enterobacteriaceae bacterium | reverse complement strand
CTGGAAGGCTGGGCCGGGTTTCGCGCCCGGGAAAGTCAGGCGCTGCATGCTGTGACGGCACCGGACACCGTTGTTGCGACCGGTGGGGGGATGGTGCTGGCCGCAGACAATCGCCGCTTTATGCGTGAGCATGGCACAGTCATCTATCTGTGTGCACCCGCACAAGAGTTGGCCCGGCGTCTGGAAGCGTTCCCTGAAGACGGTTTACGCCCAACGCTGACGGGGCGTGCCATCAGTGATGAAGTGGCCCAGGTACTGGCCGAGCGTGACGCACTATACCGTGATGCAGCCCATATTATTGTTGATGCCTCACGCCCACCCGAGCAGGTCGTTGAGTTCATCACACAGGCACTAGCCCGCACCTCTTCTCCCTCGCTGGCAGATTGACTGTGCGCGAGTGGGGCCTGCTGCGGATTGTCTTAATATCTTCTTTTGCGTCAACCTAAGTGTTGTCTATCCGTTGCGCTAACCACTTTATTTCCCACATAAAGCCCCGTTCTGTTGATATTTTGTTAATGTTTTAACCGCGCAACTTTTCAACGTTCTGCTACCTTTTCGCTTAATTTATAACCAATGGACGCCAGCGCAGCGTCTAAATGTCGTGATGAAAAGCAAAAGGCGGAAATACGTATGAACACATCCCTGGCGCTCCTGTCTGTTGGTGCCGTGCCTGTAGACGAGATAATGCCCTTATTGACAGAAGACATCCCCGCGCAGCAGATAACCCACCTGAGCCTGCTTGGCAGACTTTCCCATGATGAGGCCTCTGAAGATTATGGTGCCGGTACCGATGATAAGACGCTGCAGGTACAGCTTGGTGACGGCTCGTTAATGACGCTTTCTCACTATAAGGTTGAGCTGGCACTACAGGCAGTCATCGACGTGCTGGAGGTGCAGGGTTATGACGTGATAATGGTGCTGGGTGGCGGGTATTTCCCGGGGCTTATCACGCGAAGCGCTATTCTACTGGTGCCCGACAGGCTTGTGCCACCCCTGGTCGCTTCCATTGTTGATGGTCATCAGGTGGGAATATTACTGCCTGCTCCGCAGGAGCTGTCTTCACAGCAACAAAAGTGGCAGGGACTGGAGATGCCACCGATTTATGGTCCTGATGCCTCCTTGAGTGACGATGCCGCGCTACTGCACGCTGGCGGTGTGCTAAAGACCCGTGGTGCAGACGTGCTGGTGCTTGATTGTCTGGGTTTCCACCAGCGCCATCGCGATTTGTTGCAAAAGTCGCTTGAGATCCCAGTGCTGCTTTCTCATATGCTGGTCGCGCGTCTGGCGTCTGAATTACTGCTCTGAGTGTCGAAGAATTCGCGTGACAGCGCGCGCGCGTGGCTACTATAGTGGCTGTCTAACCTGTTGTTAACACAGAGGCCGCCATGCTTGAAAGCAATGACTATTTTTCAGGGAAAGTGAAATCAATTGGTTTTACCAGCAGCAGCACCGGACGCGCCAGCGTAGGGGTGATGGCTGAAGGGGAATATACCTTTGGTACCGGCCAGCCGGAAGAAATGACGGTGGTAAGTGGTGCACTCAATGTGCTGCTGGCAGGCGAAACGCAATGGAAAACCTACGGCCCGGGAGAGGTGTTTAACGTGCCGGGACACAGTGAATTTTATTTGCAGGTGGCAGAGCCCAGCGCCTATCTGTGCCGCTATCTGTAAATTGTAAAATGTGAAAAAGGAGCGATAAACGCTCCTTTTTTATGTTACTGGTGTGAGAGTTTTACCCTTGCGCCGCCAGCGCTTCCTTTACCCAACTGTCAAACAGTGGCTGGTGTGCCTTGATCCAACCGTCAACATGGCGTTGGATGTCTGCTTCACCCGCTTTACCTTCGTGCATCATGGCGTTCTGCGCGTTAATGTCGCTAATGGGCAGCTTCATCACCGAGAACAGCTTTGCCGCCGCCGGATTTTTTTGCGCCCACGCTTTGTTCACTACAATATGCATGACATTGACCGGGAAGCCGTAGTTGGCACCATTGGGCAGTTTGGTGTCGATATCTTTCTGCTCACCAGGCATAGCGGAGAAGGGCACCTGCAACCAGACTACGTCTTTGCCCGGCTTGAGTACGTCACTCACCCAGTAAGGTGTCCAGGTGTAATAGATAACCGGCTTACCTTCTTTATAGCGTGTGATGGTGTCGGCCATCATGGCAGCATAATTACCCTGATTGTGGGTTACGGTTTTTGTAAGCCCATAGGCGTCAATCTGGTGATTTATCACCGCCTCGCAGCCCCAGCCGGGGTTACAACCGGTCAGATCAGCCTTGCCATCACCGTTGGTATCAAACAGTTTTGCGATCTTAGGGTCTTTGAGCTGTGCGATATTGGTAATGTGATACTGCTGTGCCGTTTTTTTATCAATCAGGTAGCCCTGTGCTGCGCCAGTAACATACACACCTTCACGGTAGAATTTATTGTCGCCACCTGCGGCTTTGTACATGTCATCGTGCAGGGGCTGCCAGTTGGTGGCAAGAAAGGTCACATCGCCAGCGGCCAGAGAGGTGTAAGCCACGTTGTAATCCACTTCGCTGGGTTTTTCGACGTTATAGCCTAGCTTTTCCAGCCCGCGGCTCACCAGCAGTGTCTGGAAGGTTTCTTCCGAGATAGTGCTCTGGGCCGGTTTCACAGTAATGCCTTTTCCCGGCAAATCGGCAGCAAAAGCGCTTGTGGAAATGAGAGTGGTAAAGGCTGTAGCGAAAAGAACAGAATGTCGCATCGTTATTCCTTTTGTTATGAGGTGAAGGCGGGCGGGCAGATGCCGCCCGACACTTATTTAACGAAGGGGCGAAGCACCAGGCCCAGTGGGCCGATGGTATACCAGCGGCGGTTGCCGCGGCTGCGGGCGTCACGCCCCACAGACTGAGTGAGCCTGTCGAGCACGATGGCAAGGATGACGATGCCTACGCCGCCTACCGCAGCCAGTCCCATATCGAGACGACCAATACCGCGCAGCACCATCTGGCCAAGACCACCGACGGCAATCATGGAGGCAATCACCACCATAGAGAGCGCCAGCATCAGCGTCTGGTTTACCCCCGCCATGATGGTGGGCATTGCCAGCGGCAGTTGCACCTTAAACAGCATCTGGCGCGGGCTGGAGCCAAATGAGCGAGCGGCTTCAATCAGGTCAGCAGGAACCTGATTAATACCAAGAATAGTCAGACGCACTATCGGCGGCAGGGCAAAGATGATGGTCACCACCACACCGGGTACGTTGCCAATACCAAACAGCATCACGATAGGCACCAGGTAAACGAAGGCTGGCGTGGTCTGCATGGCGTCAAGCAGTGGGCGGATAACACGCGCCGCGCGTGGGCTGCGGGCAAGCCAGATACCGAGAGGCAGGCCAATCAGCACACAGAATAGTAGCGCAGTTAGCACCAGCGATAGTGTCACCATTGCCTGCGACCAGGCGCCAATAGCGCCGATAAGGGTAAGCGAAACCAGCGTGGCAACTCCCATGCCGAGGCTCGACATTTGCCAGGCGATTAATGCAAAAACGATAATCGCCACCGGCGCAGGTAAGCCGGTCAGCAGTTGCTGGAATACATTCAGAATAGCGTCTACCGGTATACGAATGCCCTGAAACACCGGACGGAAATGGGTCACAATCCAGTCGATGGCTGTCGTCACCCAGCTATCCAGTGGAATTAGCGTGTGGTGAAACGGGTCGAGAATAGTGAAATGTTCAGGCGCGGGGGCCAGAGCACTATTAAGCCAGTCTGCGCCGCCGCCCTGTGCCGCCTGAGTTGGGTCGCCCCAGGCATCAGCACTGCCACCCTGCGTTGCCTGTGTTGGGTCCCCCCATGCATCCGTTGACGCGACGGCATTCTGCGCAGGATCAGCCGCGCTCTGGGTTGGTGCTGTCTCACCGCTCGCCCATGGGTTGTTTTGATCACGCATTGCTCGCTCCTTCACGGTCTAACGCCTGTAACAGCATGCCTTTAGTG
>JALAGK010000117.1 GCA_022712475.1 Enterobacteriaceae bacterium | reverse complement strand
CGCCGGTT
Organism: Enterobacteriaceae bacterium; assembly: GCA_022712475.1. Classification (GTDB taxonomy): domain Bacteria; phylum Pseudomonadota; class Gammaproteobacteria; order Enterobacterales; family Enterobacteriaceae; genus Tenebrionibacter. The sequence continues at coordinate 2,808 of JALAGK010000117.1, read as the reverse complement.
GGTCCTGCTCTGGGTCAGCAGGGTGTGAACATCATGGAATTCTGTAAAGCGTTTAACGCAAAGACGGATTCCCTGGAAAAAGGTCTGCCGATCCCGGTTGTTATCACCGTATACGCTGACCGTTCTTTCACCTTCGTTACCAAAACGCCTCCGGCAGCCGTGCTGCTGAAAAAAGCTGCGGGTATCAAGTCTGGTTCTGGCAAGCCGAACAAAGACAAAGTGGGTAAAATTTCCCGCGCTCAGCTGCAGGAAATCGCGCAGACTAAAGCCGCGGACATGACGGGTTCTGACATTGAAGCGATGACTCGCTCCATTGAAGGTACTGCTCGTTCCATGGGCCTGGTAGTGGAGGACTAAGACAATGGCTAAACTGACCAAGCGCATGCGCGTGATCCGTGACAAAGTTGATGCAACTAAACAGTACGACATCAACGAAGCCGTTGCCCTGCTCAAAGAGCTGGCCACTGCTAAATTCGTAGAAAGCGTGGACGTTGCTGTTAACCTCGGCATCGATGCACGTAAATCTGACCAGAACGTACGTGGCGCCACCGTACTGCCGCACGGCACCGGTCGTTCCGTTCGCGTAGCTGTATTTACCCAGGGCCCGAACGCCGAAGCTGCAAAAGCAGCTGGCGCAGAGCTGGTAGGTATGGAAGATCTGGCAGAGCAGATCAAGAAAGGCGAAATGAACTTTGACGTTGTTATTGCTTCTCCGGATGCAATGCGCGTAGTTGGCCAGCTCGGCCAGGTTCTGGGCCCGCGTGGCCTGATGCCGAACCCGAAAGTGGGTACTGTTACCCCGAACGTTGCTGAAGCGGTTAAAAACGCAAAAGCAGGTCAGGTTCGCTATCGTAACGACAAAAACGGCATCATCCACACCACCATCGGTAAAGTGGACTTCGACGCTGACAAACTGAAAGAAAACCTGGAAGCACTGCTGGTTGCGCTGAAAAAAGCAAAACCGACTGCTGCTAAAGGCGTGTACATCAAGAAAGTTAGCCTCTCCACCACCATGGGTGCGGGCGTTGCTGTAGACCAGTCTGGTCTGAGCGCAACAGCGAACTAAGATTCGCTGCTTTACGTGGGCGGTGGATTTGTCTACAATCTTCGCCCACGTTTCTGCTAACGCAGAGAACTGTTCGAGATATTCAGGGTGTAGCAAGGCCACAACTGAGTGAATCAGCAGAAGCATAGTGAACTATGTGACTGCTGTGAACAAAGTCAGTCAATGTTGCTACGGCCAGAATCGCGAAGAACAGAAAAGAATTGTTCGTTGGAGCCTGGCCTATCCAGGCCTCCGTCGAAGACCGCAGGTGTTTCGTAAGAAGCTTAATTCCCTGCGTAGACGGTGACAGAACGCTAAGATTATTTTTTATACTCTTTGGCTTGTTTCTGCTCACCGTATTAAGACGCTCTTCTCGTTGAGATGAGTGAAGTGAGTTCCGGGGTATTTTCCCCGGCAAACATCCAGGAGCAAAGCTAATGGCTTTAAATCTTCAAGACAAACAAGCGATTGTTGCTGAAGTCAGCGAAGTAGCCAAAGGCGCGCTGTCTGCAGTAGTCGCGGATTCCCGTGGCGTTACTGTAGGTAAAATGACTGAACTGCGTAAAGCAGGTCGTGAAGCTGGCGTATACATGCGTGTTGTTCGTAACACTCTGCTGCGCCGCGTCGTTGAAGGTACTCCTTTCGAGTGCCTGAAAGACACGTTTGTTGGTCCGACCCTGATTGCATATTCTCTGGAACACCCGGGCGCAGCTGCTCGTCTGTTCAAAGAGTTCGCGAAAGCGAATGCAAAATTTGAGGTCAAAGCCGCAGCCTTTGAAGGTGAGCTGATCCCGGCGTCGCAAATCGACCGCCTGGCAACGCTGCCGACCTACGAAGAAGCACTGGCACGTCTGATGTCGACCATGAAAGAAGCCGCTGCCGGCAAACTGGTTCGCACTCTGGCTGCCGTACGCGACGCAAAAGAAGCCGCTTAATCGCACTTCTCGTTGCAGCGTACTCGCTACCGTATACACTTAATTCTGATTTTCAGGAACAATTTAAATGTCTATCACTAAAGATCAAATCATCGAAGCAGTTGCCGCTATGTCTGTAATGGATGTTGTAGAGCTGGTATCTGCAATGGAAGAAAAATTCGGCGTTTCTGCTGCTGCTGCTGTAGCTGTTGCTGCTGGCCCGGCTGCTGCCGCTGAAGAAGAAAAAACTGAGTTTGACGTTATTCTGAAAGCTGCTGGCGCTAACAAAGTTGCTGTTATCAAAGCAGTACGTGGCGCAACTGGCCTGGGTCTGAAAGAAGCTAAAGACCTGGTAGAGTCTGCTCCGGCAGCTCTGAAAGAAGGCGTGAGCAAAGATGACGCTGAAGCTCTGAAGAAAGCTCTGGAAGAAGCTGGCGCTGAAGTTGAAGTTAAATAAGCCAACCCTTCCGGTTGCAGCCTGAGAAATCAGGCTGATGGCTGGTGACTTTTTGGTCACCAGCCTTTTTGCGCTGTAAGGCGCCAGTAGAATTTCACACTGTTTTACTGCTGGTCGCCGGACAATGCTTGTTTCTATCGACGACTTAATATACTGCGGCAGGGCGCCCTCGCTCTGAGTAAACCGCAATGAAATGATTTAAGAGTGATAGAAACAGGCATTGCGGAAAGTGTTCCATTTTCCGGTCAACAAAATAGTGTTGCATAAACTGCCTCCTTCTAATGGGCAGCGTGGGTCGACTTGTCAGCGAGCTGAGGAACCCTATGGTTTACTCCTATACCGAGAAAAAACGTATTCGTAAGGATTTTGGTAAACGTCCGCAGGTGCTGGAT
>JALAGK010000116.1 GCA_022712475.1 Enterobacteriaceae bacterium | reverse complement strand
TCTGTTGCCGCAGGTGCTTTCACGCAGGATGTCGATCACCGCATTATCACGAACTGGGGTGCAGCGGCATTGATGATCAAAAACCGCAACGTGGGTGAAACACTGCATGACCCACGCAAGATGGCCATCGCGTGTGGTGTGATCGGCATGGTGGTTGTCACCTTCCTGAACATGACCGCTTCTTCCGTACCCGAATCGCTGCAGGTCACTGCGGTGAAGGTACTGGTACCGGCGGCAAACCTGCTGGTTAATATCGTGATGCCGGTTATCTTCTGGCTGGCGGCAATCGATGCAGGCAAACGCTCTGGTTTCTGGGCAACCATCTTCGGTGGTCTGGCACAGCTGATTATGGGTAACGCCGTACCGGGTCTGGTACTGGGTATCCTGATTGGTAAAGGCGTAGAAGAGAGCGGCTGGAACCGCGTAACCAAAGTGATGATGGCGGCAATTATTGTTCTGTTTGTCATGAGCGGCTTCTTCCGTGGCTTCGATATGAAACTGCTGGAATCCTTCCACCTCGGCGTACCGAACTGGCTGGAACTCATTCATAACTCGATGAGCGGGAAATAAGGAGCATACAAATGGAAGAGAAAAAAGGTTTCTGGTATGCCGACTGGTCGTTCCCGATCTTCGTTGGCCTGCTTTCCTCCGGCGTGTTCGCCGGGACACACATGTACTACCTCTACGGCATTGGTGCCTTTAACGAAGTGGCCTTCGTGGCCATGCTGAAAGCCGGTATCGACACGGGGGTTTACGGCGCGGTGGCGGCGTTTGGCGCAAGCTTCCTGTTTGCCCGTATTATCGAAGGCTCGCTGGTGGGTATTCTCGATATCGGCGGCGCGATTCAGACCGGCGTTGGCCTGGGCGTACCGGCACTACTGCTGGGTGCAGGTTTTGTCTTCCCGGTGGCTAACTTTGCCGCTTCTCTGGTAACCGGTCTCGTGATTGGTCTGGCGATTGGTTATGTGATTATCCTGGCGCGTAAATTTACCGTGGGTCAGGGCAACACGACTTACGGCGCGGACGTGATGATGGGCGCAGGTAACGCTTCTGGTCGCTTCCTGGGACCATTGATTATCCTCAGCGCGATGGGCGCGTCCATTCCTATCGGCCTGGGTTCACTGCTTGGCGCACTGCTGTTCTACGTGTGGCAGAAACCCATCACCGGCGGCGCAATCCTTGGAGCCATGCTCTTCGGTGCTTTCTTCCCGGTTGCACTCTAAGTTGTACGGGCGCTACGGCGCCCGGTTTATCAGGAGAATCCCATGTTTGACTTAATCCTGCGTCGGGCACGCCTGGCGGATGACAGCGTTATCGATATCGCGATTCAGGACGGTAAGATAGCGGCGCTGGGCGAGATATCCGGCCCGGCACGTGAGGAAAAGAACCTTGAAGGTAAGGGCTATGTCAGCGCGGGCTGGATTGACTCTCACGTACATTGTTACCCTAAATCCCCGATTTATCACGACGAGCCTGACAGCGTTGGCATTGCGACCGGCGTGACGAGCGTTGTGGATGCAGGCAGTACCGGCGCGGATGATATTGATGACTTCTATCAGCTTACGCGTGAAGCCACCACCGAGGTGTATGCCCTGCTGAACATTTCCCGTGTAGGGCTGATTGCGCAAAATGAGTTGTCCGATATGTCTCATATCGACACAGCGGCCGCAGGTGCCGCCATCAAACGCTATCCAGATTTTATCGTTGGCATTAAAGCACGTATGAGCAGCAGCGTGGTGGGGGCAAACGGTATCAAACCGCTGGAGCGCGCTAAGCTTATCCAGAAAGAGAATGATGACCTGCCGCTGATGGTACACATTGGCAACAACCCGCCGGATCTCGACGAGATCGCCGACATGCTGACTTCAGGTGACATCATTACCCACTGCTATAACGGCAAGCCTAACCGCATCCTGACCCCGACCGGACAGCTGCGCGCGTCCGTCAGCCGTGCGCTGGCGCGCGGTGTGCGTATGGATATTGGCCACGGCACCGCAAGCTTCAGCTTTGCTGTTGCGCAGCAGGCTATTGCGCTGGGCATTCTGCCACACACTATCAGCTCTGATATTTACTGCAAAAACCGCATTAACGGACCGGTTCACAGCCTGGCTGCCGTAATGTCCAAATTCCTCGCCATCGGCATGACGCTGTCGGAGGTGATTGACTGCGTGACGGTACACGCTGCCGAAAGCATGCGCCTGGCGCATAAAGGTCGCCTGGCCGTTGGCGCGGATGCTGACCTGACGGTGTTTGCACTGCGCCGCCAGTCCACACTGTTTACCGATTCTGAGAACGACACGCTGCAGGCAGAAGAGCAGATCGTGGCGCTGGCTGCACTGCGCGCCGGCAAGTGGTTCATGACTGAACAAGGGAAAGCCGAAAATGTCTTCGATTTATGAAAAATACCGTTTAAAGCAGGTCATTAACGCTTCAGGCCGCATGACCATCCTCGGCGTCTCCACGCCGCGCCCGGAAGTGGTGGACGCCGTTAACACCGGTATGAACCATTACTTTGAGATGAAAGACTTGGTCAACAAGACCGGTGAGTACATCGCAAAGCTGCTGGGCGTGGAAGGGGCGACTGTGGTGTCGTGCGCATCTGCCGGTATCGCGCAGTCCATCGCCGCCGTGCTGGTCAAAGACAGCGAATGGCTGCTGGAAAACCTGCACGTCACGCCGGTTGAGAACAACGAAATCGTGTTGCCGAAGGGCCACAACGTCAACTTTGGCGCACCGGTCGGTACCATGGTGGCACTCGGCGGCGGTAAAATCGTTGAAGCGGGCTACGCCAATGAATGTTCGGCCGCACAGCTGGCAGCCGCCATCACGCCACGCACGGCCGCTATCCTCTACATCAAATCTCACCACTGCGTACAAAAAAGCATGCTGAACGTCGCTCAGGCGGCGGAAGTGGCGCGTGCGCACAACCTGCCGCTGATTGTGGATGCGGCAGCGGAAGAAGATTTGCAGCGCTATTACCACGACGGTGCTGACCTTGTGATTTACAGCGGCGCGAAAGCCATTGAAGGGCCGACCAGCGGCCTGGTGATTGGCCGTACCCAGTATGTAGAGTGGGTGAAGCGCCAGTCATACGGCATTGGCCGCGCAATGAAAGTGGGTAAAGAAGGCATCCTCGGCCTGACCTGTGCTATTGAGCACTACCTCACCGCCGAGAAAGAGAGCGGAGCAGAGATGGTGGCCAAAATGACGCCGTTTATCGACTCCCTCAATACCCTCAACGGCGTAAGCGCCCGTGTAGTGTGGGATTCAGCGGGCCGTGATATTGCTCGCGCTGAAATCAAATTTGATGAAGCCACGACCGGTATCGCTACCGGCGATCTCGTGGCCGCGCTCAAGCAGGGCGAGTACGCGATTTATTTCCGTGGCTACAAGGCTAACGAAGGCATTATCGAAGCCGATGTGCGCAGCGTGACCGCCCCGCAGTTGGATATTATTTACCGCCGTATTAGTGAGTTACTTAAGGAGAAGCAGGCATGAAACTGACCCCCAATTTTTACCGTGACCGCGTATGCCTCAACGTGCTGGCAGGCTCCAAAGAGAACGCAAAAGCAATTTATGAGGCAGCGGAAGGCCACGTGCTGGTGGGCGTTTTGTCCAAAGATTATCCGGACGTAGCCAGCGCGGTTGCCGACATGCGTGAATACGCAAAACTGATTGATAACGCGCTGTCCGTGGGGCTTGGTGCGGGCGATCCGAACCAGTCGGCGATGGTGAGTGAAATCTCAAGCCAGGTTCAGCCGCAGCACGTAAACCAGGTCTTCACCGGCGTAGGTCCAAGCCGTGCGCTGCTGGGGCAGAACGACTCTGTCGTTAATGGTCTGATATCCCCAACCGGCACTGTCGGCATGGTGAAAATCTCCACCGGCCCGCTGAGCTCTGGTCAGCCTGATGCGATTGTGCCGGTTGAAACCGCCATTGCGCTGCTCAAAGACATGGGCGGCAGCTCGGTGAAGTACTTCCCAATGGGCGGCCTCAAGCACCGCGACGAGTTTGAAGCCGTGGCAAAAGCCTGTGCAGAGCACGACTTCTGGCTGGAGCCGACGGGGGGTATCGATCTTGATAATTACGAAGAGATTCTCAAGATTGCACTCGACGCGGGTGTGAGCAAAATCATTCCGCATATCTACAGCTCCATTATCGACAAAGCCAGCGGCGACACGCGCCCGGAAGACGTACGCACACTATTGGCGGTGACGAAGAAGCTGGTCGGGTAATTCCTCCTGTCGCCAGGTTTGCGATGGCGGCAATTAAGGTGCCCCCGGCCCGGTTTACAACGGTGAAGGTGAGTAGACCGGGCCAGGCCACAAATGTGCACAGCCTTGCACAAGGCACGGAAGTGCTTTCTCTTATGCAATAAGAAAAGATGCGAAGCGCCAGTAATGGGATGGTGATTCGTACTCTGATGATAGTGAAAAGGACTGGTTAGTTCATTTCGTTATCAACACACTCTGCGCCATAACCGGGATTGTGCACCCCTACTCTTTGCTTAACTGCAGAGGGTTAGGGTGAGCAGGTCAGTCACTGCCTGCTCACCCTAACCGGGATATAACACATCCGTATTCATTCACTACCGGCGTGACCGTTTGTTGTCAGACACGCTATCGCTTCGACATACTTTTGCGCCAGGTGCGCGAAACGGAGGATACATATGGCACTGAAGCACTCTTTGCTGGCGCTCGCGCTGGCAGCCTGCGCAGGCACAGCGTTAGCGGCACAACCGCATTACGCCTGGGTTGGCACTTACAATCCAAACGGCGAAGGGCTGTATCGCTTTGCGCTTAACGCTGAAACCGGCGCACTTACCGGAAAAACGCTGGTCAGCACATTGCCCAACGCGGCGCAGCTGACGACTTCTGCTGATGGCAAAACGCTCTACCTGGCCAGTGAAGTGGAAAAGGGCGTGGTACAGGCGCTGCGCGTGAAAGAAAACGGTGAACTTGAGGCGCTGAATCAGGTGGCATCCGGTGGTGATGGCCCGGTCTATCTGTCGCTCACGCCAAACGGTAAACATTTGCTGGTTGCAAACTACGTAAGTGGTTCTGTTGCGGTATTGCCGGTCAACGCCGACGGTAGCCTGAATGAGGCCAGCGATGTACAGCAGCACGATGGCCCGCCGGGAGCCGCGAAACCCGCAGCAGCCGTTGAAGGCAGCTTTGCTATCAGCGATCACAATGGCCCACACGCGCATATGATTGCCGCCGATCCACAGGGCAAGTTTGTTTTTGCGACCGACCTGGGTCTGGATAGGATTTATCAGTACCGGTTTGATGAGGCCAGCGGTAAGCTCACGCCCAATTCCCCGCCCTGGATTTCAGCCTCGTCTGCCGGTGCTGGACCGCGTCATTTTGTTTTTACACCGAAAGGCGATGCACTCTGGCTTATCAACGAAGAAGCCTCAACGCTGACCAGCTACCAGTTAGATGTGCAGAAAGGCACCTTGACGGAAGGTAAAACGGTCTCCTCATTACCAGAAGGCTATAAGGGAACGAGTTTTGCCGCTGGACTGGTCCTAAATGCTGACGGAACAAGCCTTTATGTCGCCAATAGATTGCGAAACAGCATTTCGCACTTTACTCTGAGCGGTGATGGCGAATTAACGTTTAAGGATGAGGTCTGGACCGGTGGAGATTATCCACGCACGCTGACGCTGAGCCCTGACGGGCGCTGGCTTTATGCGATGAATCAGCGCAGTGACAACATCTCCCGGTTTCGTGTTGCAACGGATGGCGGAAAACTAACACCTGTTGGCGATTACACGCCAGTAGGCAGCCCTTCTCAGATGGTCATCACGCCGCTGAAATAAAGGGTTAAACGAGAGGAAACAGAGTTGCGATTCCCTAATCAACGCCTGGCTCAACTGTTTGAGCTGTTGCAAAATGAAACGCTGCCGCAGGACGAGTTGGCGCGCAGGCTTTCTGTTTCCACTCGTACCGTTCGCGCCGATATCACCGCGCTCAATGCGCTATTACTGCAACATGGGGTGCAGTTCATCCTTAACCGCGGCGCGGGTTACCAGCTAAAAATTGATGACCCAAACCGCTATGCGGCGCTGTGTGAAATGCCGCAGCGCCAGTTACGTATCCCGCGCACCGGGCCGGAACGCGTGCAGTATCTGCTGGTGCGTTTTCTC